>JAYTOZ010000001.1:0-2159 GCA_043747515.1 Frankiales bacterium
GTCGCCCTCGTCACCGGGCTCGCGCTGCTCGACCACACCCGGCCGGTCGACCGCCGGACGCATCTGGGCCGATTCGTCGACCAGGTCGCCAACGGGACGGCCGGCACCGTGCTGCGTCGCAAGGCCGACGCGGTGCTGGGGTTGCTGTTCCACAGCCCGGTGACGGCGATGCTGCCGGTCGTCGTCGCCGGCGCGCTGCTACTGCTGCTGCACCCGCCACCCGTGCTGGCCAGGGCGTTTGCCGCTGCCCCGGCGTACCGGCAGGCGCTGGTGGCGCTGTGCGTGGCGAGCGCCTTGGGCTTCGCGCTGAACGACAGCGGGGCCGCGGTACCGGCGCTCGCGCTGGTCGTCGTGCTGCCCGCCACCGTTGCCGTCGTGTCGGGGGGCTGGGGCGCGCCCCCCAGGCGTTAGCATGGTCTTCCGTGCAGCAGGCACCCGGTCCTGCTCCGAGCACGGGGAGCCCGCGTGGCGAGATCGCCTGAGACCTGCCACCTGTTCGTCACCGGCGGGGTTGCCTCGTCCCTGGGCAAAGGCCTGACGGCCAGCAGCCTCGGCCGGCTGCTCAAGGCCCGCGGGTTGCGGGTCACGATGCAGAAGCTCGACCCTTACCTCAACGTCGACCCCGGCACGATGAACCCGTTCCAGCACGGCGAGGTCTTTGTGACCGACGACGGCGCCGAGACCGATCTGGACGTCGGACATTACGAACGCTTTCTCGACGAGGACCTGCATGGCTCGGCCAACGTCACGACCGGCCAGGTCTACTCGGCGGTGATCGCCAAGGAGCGGCGCGGGGAGTACCTCGGCGACACCGTGCAGGTCATCCCGCACATCACCGACGAGATCAAGGCCCGCATCCTCGGCCTCGGCGGGGAGGGTGTCGACGTCGTCATCACCGAGGTCGGCGGCACCGTCGGCGACATCGAGTCGCTGCCGTTCCTGGAGGCCGCCCGGCAGGTGCGCGCCGAGGTGGGCCGCGACCACTGCTTCTTCCTGCACGTCTCGCTGATCCCCTACATCGGGCCGAGCGGCGAACTCAAGACCAAGCCCACGCAGCATTCGGTGCAGGCGCTGCGCACCATCGGCATCACCCCGGACGCGATCGTCTGCCGTTCCGACCGGCCGATCAACGAGGGCATCAAACGCAAGATCGCCAACATGTGCGACGTCGACGTCGAAGCGGTGGTGTCGGCCGTCGACGCCCCGTCGATCTACGACATCCCGCGGGTGCTGCACGCCGAGGGGCTGGACGCCTACGTCGTACGCCGTCTCGGGCTGCCCTTCCGCGACGTCGACTGGACCGACTGGGACCGGTTGCTGCAACGCGTCCACCGGCCGGCCAAGCAGGTCACCGTTGCACTCGTCGGCAAGTACGTCGACCTGCCCGACGCCTATCTGTCGGTGAGCGAGGCCCTGCGTGCCGGCGGCTTTGCCAACGACGCAAAGGTCGAGATTCGCTGGGTGCAGTCCGACGACTGCGAGAGCGCCGAGGGCGCCGCGAAGGCGCTCGCGGGCGTCGACGGGGTGCTGATCCCGGGTGGGTTCGGCGTGCGGGGGATCGAGGGCAAGGTCGGCGCGATCCGGTACGCCCGCACCCACGACGTCCCGGTACTCGGCCTGTGCCTGGGCCTGCAGTGCATGGTCATCGAGGTCGCCCGGTCGCTGGCCGGCATCGAGAAGGCCAACAGCGCGGAGTTCGAGCCGGACGGCCCGGACAGCGTCATCGCCACGATGGCCGACCAGCAGGACGTCGTCGCCGGCGAGCGCGACATGGGCGGCACCATGCGTCTCGGCCTGTGGCCGACCGCCCTCTTGCGCGGGTCGGTCGCCAAGCGCGCCTACGGCGACGACCCGGCGACCGAGCGGCACCGGCACCGCTACGAGGTCAACAACGCCTACCGGCCGGCCCTGGAGGCCGCCGGGTTGGTCTTCTCCGGCACCTCACCGGATGGCTCGCTGGTCGAGATCGTCGAGCTGCCAGCCGATGTCCATCCCTTCTTCGTCGGGACGCAGGCCCACCCGGAGTTCCGGTCCAGGCCCACTCGGGCCCACCCGCTGTTCCGCGAGTTGGTCGCGGCGGCTGTCCGGCGGGCCGAGGGCCGGATGCTCCCGCTCTGAGACCCATCGGGCGTCGTCCGCTCCTTGCGCGGACGTCGAGG
>JAYTOZ010000002.1:0-3059 GCA_043747515.1 Frankiales bacterium
CCGAGTCGACCCGGCAGCCCGCGGCGCCGTCGATGCGGCGGCGTACGGCCCGGTGCGTTCGGGCGCGTTGCCGGCGCTCGAGGTCGCGGCGCGCTTGGCCGCGGCGGCCGCCTTGCGTGCGGCCGGGTGCCCGGTCCGGGCGGACGCCGGTGGCGTCGGCTTTCGCCCCTCGAGCTTGCTCTTGCCCTGGCCGCCCGAGCCGAGCGCCGCCCCCTTGCGGTGCGAACCCTGCTTGCCAGCCCGGCCGCCCTGGCCGCCCTTGGCGATGCTGGTCCGCGGCTTGCCGGTCACGAGAGCCTCCACTGCACACCGTCAGTGGTGTCCTCGAGGACGATCCCCGATGTGCCGAGCCGGTCACGGATCGCATCGGCCTGCGCCCAGTCCTTGCGGGCCCGGGCATCCGCACGGGCCTCGACGGCCAAAGCCACGAGGGCGTCGACGACGCCGGTCAGGTCGGTTGCGCTGCCACCGACGGCGGCCCACTGGTTGGGATCCAGAGCGAGCACGCGCAGCATCCGTCGTACGACAGCAAGGGTTGCCGCGAGAGCCGGCAACTCCTTGGCCGCGAGCAGCGCGTTGCCGGCGCGGACACCCGAGTGCACGGTCGCGAGGGCCTGCGGCACGCCGAGGTCCTCGTCGAGCGCAGCCGCGAACTCCTCCCAGCTGACCTTCGACAGGGACGGATCGGCCTCGACGCCCGCAGTCGCCTCGGCGGCCTTGCGGACGAAGGTCTCGATCCTGGTGTAGGCGGCCTCGGCCTCGCCCGCAACCTGGGCCGACCACTCGATGTTGGAGCGGTAGTGCGCGGCGCCCAGCGCATAGCGAACGACCTGCGGCCGGTGCTCGGCGAGGGCCTGGGCCACAGTGACCGAATTGCCCAGGCTCTTGGACATCTTCTCGCCGCCGGCCGCGGTCACCAGCCCGTGATGCAGCCAGCGGCGGGCGAACGGGTGGCCCGCGGCGCTCGACTGGGCGATCTCGTTCTCGTGGTGCGGGAACACCAGGTCGAGCCCGCCGGCGTGCAGGTCGAACGCCTCGCCGAGGTAGGCCACCGCCATCGCCGAACATTCGATATGCCACCCCGGCCGGCCCGGTCCCCATGGCGATGGCCAGCTCGGCTCGCCCTGCTTGGCCGCCTTCCACAGCGCGAAGTCGAGCGGATCTCGCTTGGTGCCGGTCAAACCGTGGGCAACGGCCCTCTCGCTGGTCCGCAGTGCGTCCGGCGATTGTCCCGACAGTTGCCCGTACGACGGGACAGCGCGCACCGACAGGTAGACGTCGCCGCCGCTCTCATAGGCATCCCCCTGGTCGACGAGTTGCGCGACCAGTCGGAGGATCTCGGGCAGGTGCCCGGTCACCCGCGGCTCAGCGGTGGCCGGCAGGCACAGCACCGCGTCGTACGCCCGGTCGAACAGCCGGGTGTTGCGGGCGGCGAGCCCCCACCACGGCTCGTTGTCGTGGCTCGCATCGTGGATGATCTTGTCGTCGACGTCGGTGACATTGCGGACGAAGGTGACCGTGAGGCCGGACTCGACCAACCACCGGTGCAGGACGTCGAGGGCGACGGCGCTGCGCAGGTGACCGACGTGCGGGGCGGCCTGCACCGTCGGGCCGCAGACGTAGACACCGGCCCGGCCCGGGACGAGCGGCTCGAAGGGCGACGTGGCCCTGGTCAGGGTGTCGTACAGGCGCAGGCTCACCGGTCCAGACTACGGGCGCGGCCGGTGCGCCGATCCGCTCCGCGTGCCTCGCCAGCCAACGCCTCGCCCGTGCCGGCGACCACAGCAGCAGCGACGGGGTCACTGATCGGGGCTTCGTCGCTGGCAAGCACGCCTGGCCCGGGTCGGGAGGGCCCGCGCAGGCCTGCTGTTGTGGTCGCTGCGCCGAGCGGGCGCGCTCACGGGCCGCGGGGGGGCAGGGGGTGGCCGTCGCGGGCGCGGGTCCCGGGTCAGGCGCGGGCGACCAGGGCGGTGGCGAGGGCGGCCAGGCCCTCACCTCGTCCGGTCAGGCCGAGCCCGTCGGTGGTCGTCGCGGACACGCTGACCGGCGCACCACCAAGAGCGGCGGACAGCGCGGCCTCAGCCTCGGCCCGGCGTGGGATGATCTTTGGCAGGTTGCCGACGACCTGCACCGCAACGTTGCCGATCACGAAGCCGGCCGCGCTCAGCCGGCGCAGGGTCTCGGCCAGCAACGCGGCACCGGACGCCCCAGCCCACGCCGGCTCCGCGGTGCCGTAGTTGGACCCCAGGTCGCCGAGCCCGGCCGCGGACAGCAACGCGTCGCAGGCGGCGTGCGCGGCGACGTCACCGTCGGAGTGCCCGGTCAGTCCGTCTACACCGTCCCACCGCAGACCGGCCACCCAGCAGGGCCGGCCGGCCGCATACGGATGCACGTCGGTGCCGATGCCGACCCGGGGCAGCTCAGCCACTGGCCAGGACCGCCTCGGCGAGCAGGAGATCAAGCGGGTGGGTCACCTTGAACGCCTCCTCAGAACCCGGCACGGTCAGCACCGGCCGGCCGAGCCGCTCGACCAGGCCCGCGTCGTCGGTGGCCGGGAGGCCGCCCGACGGCGGCGCGGCTGCATGGGCGGCCACAAGGACGTCCCGCCGGAACCCCTGCGGCGTCTGCACCAGCCGCAGATCACGACGGTCGAGGGTGGCCACGACCCAATCTGAGGCGTCGACCGCTTTGACGGTGTCGGGCACCGGCAGCACCGGGACGACCGCCTCCGCACCGGCTCGAAGGGCGCCGACGACGGCCTCGACGACGGCGACCGGCACCAGCGCCCTGGCCGCGTCATGGACGAGCACGAGCTCGACCGCGGTGGGCAACGCGGCGAGGCCGGCGGCCACCGAGTCCTGTCGCTCGCGACCACCGGCGACCACCAGGACGTCGTACGCGGTGAGCAGGGCGCGTACGACGGCAAGCTCGGCCGGTGGGGCAGCAATCACGACGGTGCCGACGGACGGGCACTGCCGCAGTCGGCGGACGGCGTGGACGAGCAGCGGCTCGCCGGCAAGGTGCCGCAGCGATTTCGGGGCGCCGGGGCCGAGCCGGGT
>JAYTOZ010000003.1:0-2165 GCA_043747515.1 Frankiales bacterium
AGCATCCTGGCCAGGTAGTGCAGGCTCGCATCGACGTCGGAACCGCGGATCGACTTGATGAAGCCGCTGATCACGTCGTAGTGCTGGTCGCCGTCCCGGTCGTAGCGCACCGCCGCCCGATCGACGGCCAGCTCGAGCACCTCGAGGGTCACCACGTCGGTCATCGCCGCCGCCTCCAGCGCGGTCAGCGCCCGCCGCGCGTCGCCGCCGGCCAGCCGCACCAGGAAGTCCTCCGCCTCGGGGGTCACGGTGACCTGCTGCTTGAGCCCGCGCTCGTCGACCAGCGCGCGCCGTACGACGGTCCGGACGTCGTCGTCGGACAGCGGCTCCAGCGTCAGTAGCAGGGAGCGGGACAGCAGCGGCGAGATGATCGAGAAGAACGGGTTCTCGGTGGTCGCGGCGACCAGGGTGACCCAGCGGTTCTCCACCGAAGGCAGCAGCGCGTCCTGCTGGGTCTTGGAGAACCGGTGCACCTCGTCGATGAACAGCACCGTCTGGGCGCCGGTCTCGCCGAGCGCGCGCTTGGCTTCGGTGATGACCTCGCGGACGTCCTTGACGCCGGCGGTGACCGCGGACAACTCGCGGAAGCGCCGCCTGGTCGAGTGCGCGATCGTCATCGCAAGGGTTGTCTTGCCGGTGCCCGGCGGGCCCCACAGGATCACGCTCAGCGGCGCGTCCCCCTCGACGAGCCGGCGCAGCGGCGCACCCGGCCGAAGCAGGTGCTGCTGGCCGACGACCTCGTCCAGGGTGCGCGGACGCATCCGGACGGCGAGCGGGGCGACCCGCGCGCGGGCCTCCTGCTCGGCGGCGTCGAACAGGGTCACATCGTCGACCCTACGGCCGCGGGTAGCGTCAGCGTCGTGCGCCTGACCCCGCTGACGTCCGCGGCCCAGGTGCTGCTCGCCACCTCCCACGATCCCTACGTCCGCGGATCGCTGCGCCGCCCGATGGTGTCGGGCTGGACCGGCCAGGGGGCGGTCGCGTGGTTCGCCACCGACGCCGAGGAGCGGCTGCCCTACCTGATGACGCACGGGGGGCCGACCGGTGTCGCCGAGCTCCTCGGTGAGCTACTCCCCGAGCTGCGCGACCGCCAGCGGGTGACACTGCCCCGCGGGACGTCACCTCTGCTGCCGGCCTCGGTGGCGATGGATGGGATCGACTGGGACTTCCGCTGGCTCGGTGAGCCGCCCCCTGCCCAGCCAGGTGAGGACCGCGTCCAGCTCATCGACCAGGCGCTGGTGGGACCGCTGCTGGACGCTGCTTCGCCGACCGCCTCGGCCAGGCCCGGTGATCCGGCGGTGCGGCGCTGGGTCGGGGTCCTCGACGGCGGTGAGCTGCTGGCTTGCGCGGCCGATACGAGCGCGGTGACCGGCGTCGGTCATCTGTCCTCGATCGCGGTGCACCCGGGCGCACGGGGGCGGGGGCTGGCCTCGGCGGTGACCGCCCGGCTCGCCCGACTGCTGTTCGCCGACGGCTGCGACGTCGTGACCTTGGGGATGTACGCCGACAACGCGGGCGGTCGGGCGGTGTACGACCGACTGGGGTTCGCCGATGACCACCGATTCAGCTCCGGCCTGCTGCAGATCCGCCGGTAACCCCCCAAGACCCCGCGGGGTCAGGCCTGCTCGGGGACCCAGTCGACGCCGGCTTCGGCCCGCTGCTCGGCGGTGATCGGCGCCGGCGCCCCGGTGAGCGGGTCGTGGCCAGCGCCGGTCTTGGGGAAGGCGATCACCTCGCGCAGCGACTCGGCGCCCGCGAGCAGCATGACGACACGGTCCCAGCCCAGGGCGATCCCGCCGTGCGGCGGCGCTCCGTAGGCGAAGGCGTCGAGCAGGAAGCCGAACTTCTCCTGCGCCGACGCCGCGTCGATGCCCATCAGGTCGAAGACCCGCTGCTGCACCTGCGGTGAGTGGATCCGGATCGAGCCGCCACCGATCTCGTTGCCGTTGCAGACGATGTCGTAGGCCCAGGACAGTGCGGACTCCGGATCAGTGTCGAAGCTGTCGAGATACTCGTCTTTGGGCGAGGTGAAGGCGTGATGTACCGCCGTCCAGGCGCCAGCGCCGACTGCGACGTCGCCGCTGGCGACGGCATCCCCGGCCGGTTCGAAGAGCGGGGCGTCGACGACCCAGGTGAAGGCCCAGGCCGCACTGTCGATCAGGTCG
>JAYTOZ010000004.1:0-5642 GCA_043747515.1 Frankiales bacterium
AGTCGGTCAGGTCGCCGTCAGCGGCTCGCCTGCAGGGCTGAGCCGAGGTCGCGGTGCGCGAAGACGAAGCCGCTGCCTTCCAGGGCGGCTGGGGCCAGCCGCTGGCCGGTGAGGAGCCCCTCCTCGGCGAAGTCTCCGAGCAGCGCCTTGAGGACAAAGCCCGGCACCGGCACCGGCAGGGTCGGCCGATGCACGGCCGCGCCGAGCGCCTTGGTGAACGCCCGGTTGGTCACCGGCGCCGGTCCCACCAGATTGACCGGCCCGGCCAGCTGCGCCGACAGGCAGTGCACGACGGCGGCGACCTCGTCCTGTAGCGAGATCCAGCTCATCCACTGCCGGCCCGAGCCGAGCGGCGCGCCGAGCCCCGCCTTGAAGATCTTCCTCAGCCGGGGGAGGGCGCCGCCCTGAGCGGCCAGCACGATGCCGGTGCGCAGGTGGACGACCCGGACACCGGCGTCCTGCGCCGGCCTGGTCGCCTGCTCCCACTGCTGGCAGACGTCGGCGAGGAAGCCCTGCCCCATGAGGCCGGACTCATCGGTCAACGCCTCGCCTGTCTCGCCGTACCAGCCGATGGCGCTCGCCGAGAGCAAAACGCCCGGGCCACCCGCCTGCGCGACGGCGTGCGCCATGGCCGTCGTCCCGTCAACCCGGCTGGCCAGGATCTCTGCCTTGTACGACGGGGTCCAGCGCGAGTCTGCGACGCCCACCCCGGCCAGATGCACGACCGCGTCCAGATCAGCGACCGCCGCGGGCTCGAGCCGTCGTGAGGCCGGATCCCACCGCCGTTCGTCGACGGCCTGCGCCGGACCTCGCACGAAGCGGACGACCTCGTGCCCGGCGGCCCGCAGCGGAGGGACCAGGGCCGTGCCGATGAGCCCGGACGCACCGGTGACAGCGATCTTCATGACGGCATCCTGTCGCAGCGCGCTCGCCCAGTCCCGCCGATCATGGAGTTTGTGCCGGGCCCGTCAGCGTACCGAGACCGCACAGACTCCATGATCGGCGCAGAGGTGGGGCGTTCAGATGCCGAGTTGGGCGGCGAAGTCGGCTTCCTCGAGCCGGTGCTTCACGGTGACCAGGAAGCGTGCGGCGTCGGCGCCGTCGACGATGCGGTGGTCGTAGGTCAGCGCCAGGAAGACCATCGACCGCACCGCGATGACCTCGCCGAGGTCGGGATCGCTGATGACCACCGGGCGCTTGACCACCGCGCCGGTGCCCAGGATCCCGACCTGCGGCTGGTTGATGATCGGAGTGTCGAACAACGCCCCGCGTGAGCCGGTGTTGGTGATCGTGAAGGTGCCACCACCGAGCTCGTCTGGCGTCACCTTGTTGGTGCGGGTGCGCTCGGCCAGGTCGGCGGTCTTCCTGGCCAGCCCGGCCAGGTTGAGGTCGCCTGCGCCGTGGATCACCGGCACGAGCAGCCCACGCTCAGTGTCGACGGCAATGCCGAGATGCACCTGCTCGTGGTAGGTGACAGTGCCCGCGGCCGCGTCGATGCTCGAGTTGACCATTGGGTGCGCCTTGAGCGCCTCGACGGCGGCGAGGGTGAAGAACGGCAGGAAGGTCAGCTTGGTGCCCTCGCGGGCCTCGAAACCGGCCTTGGCGGTCGCGCGCAGTCGGGCGATCGCGGTGACGTCGGCTTCGACCACCGTGGTGAGCTGCGCGCTGGCCTGGAGCGACTCGACCATCCGGGTGCCGATGACCTTGCGCAGCCGGCTCAGCGGCTCGGTGCGACCGCGCACGGTCGTCGCCGCGGCTGCCGCGACCGGCTGATCGACGTACGTCGGGGCAGCCGCCGAGCTCTGCGTGGCTGGCTGGGGGAGCTGGGCCCGGGCCGGCTCGGCAGCCGGTGCGGCCGGCTGGCCGGCGGCCGCCGCAGGCGCGTCCGCTGCCTGGCCCTGGTCGGCGGCGTCGATCACGTCCTGCTTCCGGATCCGACCTCCCACGCCGGTGCCTTGCAGGTTCGACAGATCGACGCCGTGCTCGGCGGCGAGCTTGCGGACGAGCGGCGTGACGTAGGCGCCGTCCGCCCCGGAACCGGCGGGGGAGGGAGCCGGCGGGGAGGGCGCCGGTGCGGCGGGGGCTGACTGCGCGGGGGCGGCCGCGACGGGCTGCGGCGCCGGTGGTGCGACCGGCTCGGCCGGTGCGGGGTCCGGCGGGGCGTCCTGCGACGCAACGGGCGGGGCGGCGGCGGGGGAGGCGGGAGGCGCGGCCAGGGCAGCAGGCGGAGCGGACTGGGCTGCGGCAGGCGGGACGGACTGGGCTGCGGCAGGCGGAGCCGGCGCGGGCTCGGCCGCCTGTTCCGGTGCTGCGGCTGCGGACTCGCTTGCGGCTGCAGGCGCCGGCGGCGCTGCAGCTGGCGCCCCGCCGTCCTGTTCGGCGCTGTCGCTGATCACGGCCAACTCGACGCCGACTTCGACGGTCTCGTCCTCCTGCACCTTGATCGAGGTCACGATCCCGGCGTACGGCGAGGGAATCTCGGTGTCGACCTTGTCGGTCGAGACCTCCAGGAGCGGCTCGTCGATCTCGACCCGCTCGCCTTCCTTCTTCAGCCAGCGGGTGACGGTGCCCTCGGTGACGCTCTCGCCGAGTGCTGGCATGGTGACGGAGACGGCCATGGTGCGAAAGCTCCTAGTTGTGGCTGTGGAGGGGCTTGCCGGCCAGGGCGAGGTGGGCCTCGCCGACAGCCTCCGACATCGTCGGGTGGGGGTGGATCAGCTGGGCGACCTCGGACGGCAACGCCTCCCAGTTGGTGATGAGTTGCGCCTCGGCGATGAGCTCGCCGACACGCTCGCCGACCATGTGGACGCCCAGCACCGGGCCGTCCTTGGCGGCGACGACCTTGACCGCGCCGGCGGTGCCGAGGATGCGCGCCTTGCCGTTGCCGGCCAGGTCGTACGTCGCCTCGACGATGTCGTAACCCCGCTGGGTGGCAATGGCCGCGGTCAGCCCGACCGAGGCAACCTCGGGGTGGCTGTAGGTGACCCGGGGCACGCCGTCGTAGTCCACCGGGGTGACCGGCAGGCCGGCGAGGCGCTCGGCGACCAGGATGCCCTCGGCGAAGCCGACGTGCGCCAGCTGCAGGGTCGGGATGAGGTCGCCGACGGCGCTGATCGTCGCGACGCTGGTCTGGCAGTAGGCGTCCACCTTGACAAAGCCACGCTCCATCTCGACGCCGACCTGTTCGTAGCCGAGGTCGGCGCTGACCGGGCCGCGCCCGATCGCGACGAGCAGGATCTCGGCCTCGAGCACCGTGCCGTTGTCAAGGGTGACCTGGACGCCGTTGTCGGTCGGCGTGGCAGCGGCGAAGCGGACGCCAAGCTGCTGGGCGATGCCGCGCTTTCGGAAGGCCCGCTCCAGCAGCTTCGACGAGCTCTCCTCCTCGAGCGGCACGAGGTGGGGGAGCGCCTCGACAATGGTCACCTTGGCGCCGAACGAGCTCCAGACCGAGGCGAACTCGCAACCGATCGCGCCGGCCCCGAGGATGATCACCGAGGCAGGGATGCGGTCGAAGCCCAGC
This sequence comes from Frankiales bacterium, assembly GCA_043747515.1. Taxonomy (GTDB): domain Bacteria; phylum Actinomycetota; class Actinomycetes; order Mycobacteriales; family SCTD01; genus JAYSQK01. Next base: position 3,521 of record JAYTOZ010000004.1, read on the forward strand.
GCGTCGTCGGAGGTGACGACCCGGATGTGGTCGAGCTCGAGGCCGGGCAGCGACCGCGGCTCCGAACCGGTCGCGAGCAACACGTGCCGTGCCTCGATGGTGCGCCCGTCGACCTCGACCGCGGTGGCCGACACCAACCGGCCATGGCCCTGGACGACCTCGATCTTGCGGCTCTTGACCAGACCGGTCAGGCCCTTGAACAACCCTTCGACAACCTTGCCCTTGTAGGCGTTGACCGCGCCGATGTCGACCGATTCGAAGGTGCCGTTGACCCCGAACTGGGCGGCCTCTTTGATCACATCGACGGTCTCGGCGGAGTGCAACAGCGCCTTGGTCGGGATGCAGCCCCGGTGCAGGCAGGTCCCGCCGACCTTGTCCTGCTCGACCATGACGACAGTCATGCCGAGCTCGGCGGCCCGAAGGGCTGCGGCGTAGCCACCGCTGCCACCCCCGAGCACGACCAGGTCGACGGCGTCCGGCTGGGTCACTGCGGTAGCTCCTTCAGTCACTGCGCGAGCGTGTCGGTCGCTCTGGGCGGCCTGCACGGGGCATCCTTCCACCCACGGGGTATAGGCCGCGAGCACCCCCGTCACATTCCGGGCGGCTCGCGTAGGGCAGGAGGCAGGGACCGATGAGCCTGTGGCGACGAACGAAACGGCCGGGCACGCCGCGCGCCGCCGAGAGCGCCGACACCGAGCACCTGACGGCCTTCGCCGGCAGCCGGCGGGGCGTCGAAGGTTTCGTCGAGCCGGTTACGTCGGCGACCGGGACCACGCTGGTGCTGGTCGCCGGTGACGGTGAATGGACCAGGCGGCGGGTCGCCTCGCTCAAGGCCGCGTTCGCACTCGGCGGGACGCTCGGCATTCCGGTGTACGACGTGGCAGCGACCGGCTACCCACCGCGGATGCGGGCGTGGACCGCCCGCCGCAAGGCCGCTGGTGACACCGGCGTGCCCAAGTCCTGAGCGCTCGGCCCCGCCCCATGACGTGCCGATCTTGACGGTCTGGTCGCCCTGATCGGCGGTTTGCCGACCACATCGGCACGTTGCCGGTCATGGGGCACGTCGCCCGGCGGGGGCGATGCTCAGGGGCTGCGCAGCCGCCTGGGTTGCCGTCGACCCGGCGTACCGGCTCGGGAGGCCGGGTCGGGGCGTTCGGACCCAGCTCGGCTCCGCGTGAGCCAGCGGGGGCTGCCGAGGTCTTTCGCGGATGACGACCGCGGCCGCCGCACGGGTGGCGCAGCGACGAGCCCGGCCATGCAGCAGGGGACTGCGTGGCCGGGCTCGTCGGTGGGGGGTCGGGGGCTGCCTAGTGGTCACCGTGGCCAGAACCTTGGCCGTGCCCGGATTCGACGCTCCCGCTGTCGGCGGCCTCAGCAGTCTCGGGCGCCTCAGCGGCGTGAGCGGCGGCCGGGGCTCCGGGTGCGGCGACCTCGGCCGGCTTCGTGGCGTGGGCCTTGGCGTGCTTGCCGGCGTGTGCGTTCGGGGCGTGGCTCGCTCGCGGCCGCGCGCCGACGGTCAGCTCGTCTGCGCCCTTGCCGCAGTCGCTCTTCGCAGCAGCCGATACCAGGGCGCCGCGCCCGACGAGCGAACCATGGGCGGCTCCCTTGGCAACGGAGGAGACGTAGGCGCCGTGGCGCATGGCGTCGGTGCAGGTGACCGGGGCAGCAACCGGTGCGACTGGCGCCGCGCCGGTCGCGGTGTTCGGCGCGCTGCCCACGCTCGAGGTGTCCGCCACCTCGTGGATGGTCGTTGCCGCATTCGGGGCAGTGACCGTCCCAGCCGAGCCGGCGGACACGACCGGGGTCGTTGCGGCAACGGCCTGCAAGGCCACGGCTGAGCCGCCGACGGCGGCGGCCGCGACGGCCACGCCGACGAGCTTGGTCTTGACGGCAAGCAGGGTGAGCAAGTCAGCCATCGCGATCTCTCCCTGGCAAGGTGTTGGGCGGGTTACCCGGGGGATCGCCAGACACTCACGTAGCGTTACACCGCGGCAGCGGCGAGGTCTTCGAGCAGCTGCACAAAAGTGCGCACCGCCGCGCCGGTACCGCCGTGCGCGGTGTAGCCGTAAGCCTCACCCGAGTTGTACGCCGGGCCGGCGATGTCCAGGTGCGCCCAGCGCAC
>JAYTOZ010000005.1:0-3381 GCA_043747515.1 Frankiales bacterium
TAGCCCAACACGAGCACAACGCCAAACACCGTCCGTCCGAGTGCGGTGGCGGCCAGCAGGACGAGCAGCGCCGACGGGCTGGGGACAAGGCCACCGGCGATGCCCAGACCGACCAGGCCGCCCCTGGAGAAGCCGCCGTCTGAGTTGGTGTGGCTGTGCGCGTGCCCCCGGCCGAACAGCCCGTGCCGGTGACCGGCGGCGCCATGGTCGGCGTCGTCGTGCGGTGCGCGGTGACCAGCTGCGCCGTGGTCGCGCGCGCCGTGGTCGTGCGCGGCACCGTGCTCGAGGTCGTGGCCGTGCTCATGGCCGGGACCGTGCTGATGGCCGGAATGCGCCGGGGCGAGCAGGGCCACGTCCCCGGTGCTGCCGCCTGCCACCAGGCGCGCGGCGGGCACCACCGAGGTGTCCAGCTGCAGCTCGGCGACCACGTCGTCGACCTCGGGCGCCGCCCGCAGCGCGGTCGCGACCCCCACCCGACGGCGCTTGCGGACGGCTGCCACCAGCAGACCGACCCCCACGCCGGCGACGATGAGCCCGCTGACGACGCCGAGGTACTGCTCTGCCTGGGTCGGCGCGAACGATGCGGTCGTGCTGATCGCGAGGCCGAGCAGCAGCACGCCGGCGGTATGGGTGATCGTGACGGTCGCGCCGACGGTGACGACGTCGCGCAGCCGCCCGCGCCGGCCGACGAGATAGGCGGCCATGATCGTCTTGCCGTGCCCCGGCAGGAAGGCGTGCCCCGCACCGAGCAGCACCGACAGCAGCACGGCGAGCAGGCCGACCCCGACGGTGAGGTGCTTGCTGCCGACGACGTCGTTGAAGGTCGTGGCGAGCCGGTTCAGCTGGCGCACGAGGACGCCGGCGACCGGCAGGTCCTTGGCGATGCGGTAGGTGGACGAGCCGGCGCCGGGCTCGGTCGTGACCGTGCCGCTGCGCACATCCAGCGGCGAGCTGAGCAGGTTGTTGGGGTAGCGGCGCAGCTCGTCGCTGACGCTCCTGGCCGGGAAGGGCGAGCCCTGCAGCGAGACGCCGGTCGCGACCGCGGTGATCTCGTGCCAGCCGATGCCGTCGCCGTCCCAGGGGCTGTCGACCCGCACGGTCGCCTTGTTCGACAGGTCGACCCGCCCGGTCAGGTCGCACTCGAGGCGCCCGACGGTCAGTTGAATCACGCCCGGTCGCTCGGCGTAGCTGCTGCGCTCGACGGTCATCGACACCCGGTGGCCGCCGACCACGATCGACAGCGCACCCGCCATCGCGCGGCACTGCGTCCCGGCGTACGACGTGCGCTCGGCGCCCGAAAGGCGACCGTCGCCGCTCGTGTCGATCGAGGGCTTGCGCTGCAGGGTCGGCAGCTCGGCGACGTCCTCGACCGCCGCGTCGGTGAGGTGGTCGTCGAACAGATGCAGGCCGTCGTAGTGGTTGACAGTGAGGTTGCCGAGCGGGTGGGCGGACGCGGCGGGCGCCAGTCCGACACCGAGCGCAGCGACTGCTGCGGTCAGCAGGAGCGTTGAGACGAGCCGCCGGTTCCAGGTGGTGGCTGTCGGCACGCGCTGCTCCTCCTGGTCGGCCCACACGATCTCACGGCCAACGCCGCCGGTCGGTGTTCGGTGCCCGCGGCCAGACGGCTTGCCCAGAATTGACCAGGCCTTGACACATCCGCGAGGCCACATTCACCGAACATCGCGAGACACGGGATGTCGATCACTGCAAGACGTCCTATGTTTCGGGTCGCGGGCACCCTGCCCACGTCCCCAGCACCCTTCGTACAAGGAGACACATGGCACAATTCTCCCGGTCTACAGCGCGACGCCGCGCCGTAGCCGTCCTCGCCGTCGGGGCCACCCTGGCCGGCGGCTCTGCGCTTCTCAGTCCCGGCACGTCGTCGGCGTCCAGCCACCGGGAGGCGCCCTTCGTCTCCAACGACCCGACGATCGACAACACCGACCTGTACGCCTTCCGCAGCCCCGACAAGCCGGAGACGGTGTCCTTGATCGCCTCCTGGTCCCCGTTTGAGGAACCTGCCGGCGGCCCCACGTACTACCCGTGGGCGACCGACGCGGCGTACGACATCAACATCGACAACAACGGTGACGCCAAGCCCGACATCACCTACCGCTGGACGTTCAAGGACGTCGACACCCGCGGCGCCGTCGACCACGGCGACAAGACCGACCACAAGGCGCCGGACGGCACGACGATCAAGGGCAATGGCATCGGCGGGACGTTCCTCTACAACGACGGCGCGGTGAAGCTGCTCAAGGACCCGGCGCTGAAGTTCCGGCAGACCTACAACCTCGACGAGATCACCTACAACGCCGACGGCACGGTGAAGGCGACGACGAACCAGCTCAGCAACGTCGGTGTCCCGGCCAACAACGTGGGCCGCGCGTCGGTCCCCGACTTCGTCACGCTGCGCCAGCAGGCCGTCGCCGCCGGCCAGATCCCAGCCGCGGCCGGTGGTGGACAGAGCTACGTCGGTCAGACCGACGACGCCTTCTTCCTCGACCTGCGGGTGTTCGATCTGCTCTACGGCACCGACCTCAAGGAGGTCGGCTTCGACACGTTGAGCCGCTACAACGTCAACACGATCGCCCTGCAGCTGCCGAGGAGCGAGGTCGCTGCCGCCAAGAGCGTCACGGCCAACCCGGTCGTCGGCATCTGGTCGACCACGAGCCGCTCGTCGACCCGCATCCTGGCCAAGACCGGCGCCGCGCCGACCACCGCCGAGAGCACCTCACCCGCCGCGACGTACGACGCGCAGGTCTCGCGTCTGGGCAACCCGCTGGTCAACGAGGTGGTCGTCCCAGCCAACCTCATGGACTACTTCAACCGGTCCACGCCCAGCCAGGACGGCGCCCTGCTCGGCAAGGTCACCAACCCCGAGCTGCCCTACCTCATTGAGCTCATCTACGGCATCAAGAACCCGAACAAGGTGCCCGGCCACGCCAGCCGCAGTGACCTCGTCCAGGTCTTCCTCACCGGTCTGCCGGGCCTCAACAGCCTCGACCAGAACGCCGTCGTCAAGGCCACCGGTAAGCCGGCGTCTCCGGCGGAGTACCTCCGGCTCAACCTGACGACGCCGGTCACGGCCAGGCCGAACCGCCTCGGCGCGGTCGGTGGCGACACCCAGGGCTTCCCGAACGGCCGTCGTCTGACTGACGACGTCACCGACGAGGCGCTCCAGGTCACCGAGGGCGTGCTGTTCGGCGGCGCCAAGGCCACCGCGGCCGAGAATGCACAGGCAAAGACCGCCGCCACCCTGGGCGACGGCGTCAACGCCAACGACAGGGCCTTCCTGACGTCGTTCCCCTACATCGCCGACCCCTTCTCCGGTTCCGACCCCCGCGTCGGCCAGCTCCCGGTGAAGTTCCGTCAGGCGTT
>JAYTOZ010000006.1:0-2999 GCA_043747515.1 Frankiales bacterium
CCGCCGAAACCGCCCAGGAGGAACGTCGCGCGGCTGCCCAGGGCGACGGCGCCGAGCAGCCCACCGCGGACGGCGAGGTAGGACCGCATCCCCGGTCCATCCGGTCGCCCGAGGTCCAGCACCCCCCCGGCGGGCACCGCGACGACCACCCCGCACGGCACCCGGTGCCCATCGACGGTCGGTGTCGCGGCGCCGGTGACGCAGACCAGCGCCCGCTGGTCGAAGCGCAGGACGGGTCCGCGCAGGACCGCCTCGAGCCCGGCGGCGGCTGGGTCATTGCCGAGCGCGAGATTGGCCAGTGCGAAGGACAGGTCGTCCCAGGCGCCGGACGGCGGCACCCCCACCTTCCACAGGCCGCGGCGGCCGCGCAGGTCCTGGACGGTCGTCTGCAGGCCGGGATCGAGCACCGCCAGCTGCGCGGTCCGGGTGGCGTCAAGGGTCGCGGTCACGCCGACCAGCCGAGCAACTGCACCGGGGTGGGGTCGTAGCCGTTGCAGGGGTTATTGAGCTGGGGGCAGTTGCTGATCAGCACCAGCAGGTCGCGCTCGGCCCGCAGTTCGACGTATTTGCCAGGTGCCGAGACACCGTCCTCGAACGACAGCGACCCGTCCGCGCCGACCGGCACGTTCATGAAGAAGTTGATGTTGTGTGAGAGGTCGGCCACCGACAGCCCGTGCGCGAGCGCGGTGTCGACGAAACTCACCCGGCAGGCGTGCTGGTGCCGTACGTGCGTGCCGTATCGCACGACGTTGCTCTCCTGCGCGCAAGCGCCGCCGACGGTGTCGTGCCGGCCACAGGTGTCCTCGACGACGGTGGCGAGCAGGTCGAGGCGCTGGGTGAGCAGCCGCGAACCGGTGGTCAGGTAGATCGCGCCCTGCTCCCGGACGGTGTCGAACGCGCTGTAGCGGTTGGCGATGTCACGCGCGTCGTAGAACAGCGTGTCGACGGCCTGATTGCCTGCCAGGTCGACGATGCGCAGCCGTCCACCAGCCGGCACCTCACCGCAGAAGCCGGCGCCGGCCGGCACGACAACGTCGAGGAACGGCGCGCTCACACCGCACTCCGGCCGACCGCGTCGAGGGCCCGCGCCGACTCGGGCCGGAACATCCGTGACGCGTCGTCGGGCTCGGCAGGCGGCGCGCCGCGCACGGTGATCCGGAGGTCCGACGGCGCCCAGCTGGTGGCCGGGTCCATCGGGTGCGGGGCCGTCGAGAGCACGATCAGCACGTCGTCCTCGGTGCGCAGCTCCACCCAGTCGCCGACCGCTGCATGCCCTGGCAGGTAGGTCATTGAGCCTCGCTCGTCGCCCACCGGCGCGACCTTGCTGAACAGGTTGACCGTGCCGTGCAGATCGCGCTCGCCGAGCCCGTGCTTGGCCAGCTCGCACAGCAGGCCGGTGCGGGCCGACCGCCGCCAGCCGTTGCGGTCGACGGCGTAGGAGGACGGGCCGAACCGGGCGTCCACCTGAGCCTGGGTGCTGTGGCCGGTCAGCGCGTCGTGCCACGACAGCGAGGAACCGATGCACGACACCAGTGCCCGGCCCGCGTCGGACATCAGCACCATCGGAGGTCGGATGCAGGCCGACAGCTGCGCCTTCAGGGTGTCGGGGACACAGAGCCGCTCCCAGGGGCGACGCGCGGCGTAGAGCAGCACGCTGACGTTGGCCCCGGCGCCGAGCGCCGCCAGCCGCACGACCCGCTGGCGGCGGACCACGGCCGACCAGGCCGCCCCACCCGGGACGGTCTCGTCGAGCAGCTGGCTCATGCTCTTGCTCCCGAGGTGAGGTGCACACCGGTGCCGTCAGGACCGACGTGCACGACGTGATCGCCGACCCGCACGACCCGCGCACCGCCGCCGGTCCAGGCGCCGACCGGTGACACCTCGCCCGGCAGCGGGACCCACCGTTCCAGGTAGCCGTCGCCCCGCTCCAGCAACCCGTCGCCCTGCGGCTCGAGCACCCCGCTGTCATCGCCCGGCGTGCCCACCTCGTGCAGCCAGCGGACCCGTGCCCCGTCGTACGTCGTGCTGCCGGCGAAGCCCCGGCTGTCGGCGTAGAGCTCACCGACCTGCAGCCAGACGACGTGGTCGGCTTCGGTGAACGGGCCGCCGTCCCGGCTGATGCCGGCGCGCAGCCAGGCGCCGGTCGGCGCCCTCACGCCAGCTCGGCAGTGAGCGCGGGCCAGACGTGCGGGTCGTGGCCGGGGATGAGCCGGTAGCCCTTCTCGGCAGCGATGGCCTTGAGCCGGAGCAGCGGCTCGAGCGTTGCCTCCGGTGGCACCCCGACCGAGCCGCCGACGGGTTTCTCGTCGTCGATGTTTTCCTGCAGATCGGCTGCGTCGAAGGCGAAGACGAACCCGCCGCCGCCCTCCAGGTCAACCACGAAGCTTTGATGCCCGGGGGTGTGCCCGGCGGTCAGCACCGCGGTGACGCCGGGCGCGAGCTCGACATCGCCGTCGGCCACGACCCAGGAGAGTCGCGGGTCGTCAAAATCGACCCGGAAGATGCCGTGCCGCTCTGGCTCGGGGTGCGGTGCGGACAGGCCGTAGTCGAGCTCGCGGCGCTGGACGTGCACCGGGACGTCGCGACCGGCGAAGTGCCGCACCCCGCCGGCGTGATCATTGTGCAGGTGCGACAGCGCGACCACCGTGACCTGCTCCAGGGCGAGCCCCACCTGCTCGACGGCCTCGACGAGCGGGTCACCACCACCAGGCGGCAGCTCGGCCGAGATCCCGTGCCCGTGGAACCTGTTGTAGAGCACGGGATCTCGGACCAGGGCTGGGTTGAGGCCGGTGTCGAGCAGCAGCCAGCCGTCGTCCACCTGGAGCAGGACCGCCGGCACCGGTTCGCGCAACCGGATGCTCGGGTCGGCGCCGAGCACCGACACCGTCTTGGGCAGGTCCTCCCAGCCGAGGGTCAACGGGATGACCCGACGGACGCTCATGCGGTGCGCAACCGCGGGTCGGCCCAGAGCTGGGCGAGGTCGACGACGGCGTTGACGA
>JAYTOZ010000007.1:0-6475 GCA_043747515.1 Frankiales bacterium
CCGGACTTCAGCATCTCCTCGTCGTAGTTGATGAGCTCGATCTGCAGGTCGCTGTAGGCGTGCGTACGACACAGCAGGATGTAGCCCTCCTCGGACTCGTAGTCGGCCAGCGCGAATGTGGAGTACTTCTCCATGTCGATGTCGCCCTCGATGAGGAACGACTTGCAGGCCGAACACTGGCCCTCCTTGCAGCCGTGCATGAGCATGACGCCCTGCCGGAAGGCCCCGTCCAGGACCGTCTCGTCCTCATCGACCTCGATCTCGAGACCGACGGGGTCGAAGTGCACCCGATGCGTTTCACTCACCTTGTCCCGCCTCTCCTCACACCTGGGGTTGCTGGGGCCGGGCGCGCTCCTGGCTGCCACCGCAGTGCGGCGGCAGCCAGGAGCGGACGTACTTAGGCGCCGACGGGCTTGGCGGGACGGCCGGCTGGGCCACCGCGGCGGTACTCGGCAATGTGCGCGATGCGCTCCTCAGGAGACATCTTGTTCAGCGCGACGTTGGGACTGCCCAACGTGATTCCCTTGACGTCGTCCAGCGTCCACAGCTTCTTGGGCTGGTCGAGGTCCAGGTGCGGCTGCGGGATGAGCGTCTTGCCGTCGTCACGGACGTAACCAAGGTCGGTCATGATGTCCTTGAGGTCCATGCCGTCGTAGGCGGTCTCCCACTCACGCTTGCCGGTGAGACGGCCCATGGCGGGGGTCTGCCGGCCCTCGTACTCCGGTCGGAACGCCGTGATGTCGGTCCAGGCGCACGTCTCAGAGCAGTAGGTGCGCGCCTGGCCGTCCACCTCCTCCATGACGATGTCCTCGCGGATGAGGCACGGCACCATGCAGGTCCAGCACCGGTGGGGGTACTGGTAGTCGACGTTCTCGAACGCGATCGGCTTGTGGCTGTTGGGGTACTTGAGCCGGTTGTAGTTCTCCCACCACTTGCCGTACTTGTTGTACCAGCCTGGGTACTTGTACTCGAACCACTCGAAGTCTTCGTCGGTCATGCCGTCGATCCGCCAGTAGTTGGCAAACCAGCCGGTGGCGAAGAACTGCGCCGTCTCGTGCACGTAGCCCTTGTTCCAAATCCGGTTCCAGGCCTCTTCGACCAGGTCGTGCGGGATGACCAGGCCGTACTTCTCAAGCGGGATGAGGTAGCTGCGGTAGTAGTCGTCGTAGATCCAGCGACGCCACATCTCCGCGTAGCTCTCCCGGTCCTTGCGGCGGTCCTTCGTGCCGTACTCGATGAACGTGCCGATTGCCGCGTCGACCACGCAGTGGTTGTTCCACCAGGCATAGCGCAGGTCGCGTTCGAGCAGGGGCCGGTTGCGCTCGTCGGCCAGCGCCATCAGCAAGATGGAGTAGCCGTTGCTGATGTGGCGTGACTCGTCGGACTGGACCGAGTGGAACACCGTCGGCAGCAGGTAGTCACCATTGGCAGCGGCCTCTGACGGCATGGCCACGAACAGCGTGTTGGTGAACGCCGTCTCGGCCACGATCGTGAGATAGACGTTGGCCGCGGTGATCGCGTCCCCAGTGATGAAGCCCTCACCGAACTGCCGGCCGATGGTGCCGGCGTAGCAGTTGGCAAATGCCTTCTCACTGATGTCGAACCCGGCCGGGTCGATGTAGTGGTTCATGTACAGCCGCTTGAGATTCATCTGGATCGTCGAGTGCCGGACCTCGTCGATCATCTGCACCGCGAGGCCGTTGTGCACCTCGGGGTTGGGGACGGCACCGATGGCGAGCGGCATTGCCCGCGCCGCCGAGATCTCCGGGAAGGGGATGATCGACAGGAACAGCTTCTGCCATTCCATCCAGCGCTGCTGGACCTGGCGGAACATGTTTCCGCGGATCGCGCCGTCCATCGCGCCGAACACGCGCTGGTCCTTCTCCTCCTCCATCGGGAAGTAGGAGCGCAGGATCTGCTTCAGCGGGTCCTTCTTGGGTGCCTTCTCGAACGTGTAGTCAGTCGCATACTTCTGGTTTGGGGTGACGTACGTCGGGTCCCAGGACAGTTCCTTGATCTTCTCGTGCGCCCTTGTCAGGCTCTGTCGACTCACCATGCTCCTCCGGGATCTCGCTGTTGCGGTCTCATGGAGACGCACCCTGCAGCCACCGCGACGGGCGGCATTCGGCGTCGACGTCACGATCACCGGCTGTGATCCAGGCCACAAGTAGCGGCATTCCGCAGAGCGGCAAACTCTTGGATCGGGGGGCTTTCTCGCTTGGCGGAATGGCCGCCAGGACCGGTGCAGCACCCCGGGGCATGCTGGGCGCGACGTTCCGGACGGGGCGGCGTGGAGGTGTGCGTTGAGCGCAGGTGCCAGCTCGGTCGGGGCGGTGTTGCCCGTGACGGATGAGCAACTCAGTGCGTGGGTCGCGGCGCTGGACGCGGTGATCGACGAACTGCACGACGACCTGGTACGCCGTTCCATCGTGCACCTGCAGGCCTTGCGGGCCGACCTCCAGGGTGCCGTGGGACGCGGCGACTGAGCCTCTCGTGCGGGCGAGCCGCCCTCAGCGGTCGCTGGCCACCAGCGGGGCGTCGACGAAGGCGTTCGCCTCGGCGATAAGCCGGGTCATCTGTGCCGCGCCCTGCCGCACGATGCGCTCCAGCCTGAGTTGGCGCTCCTCGAACTCGACCGCCGGCACCGACACCGCCATCGTGCCCACCACCTTGCCGGACGGGTCCGACACGGGCGCCGCGAGGCAGGCTGACTTGAGTTGGAACTCCTCGACCTCGGCCACCACGCCGCGTCGGCGGGCGTCGTCCAACTCAGCCTCCAGTTCCCACCGGTCGACGACGGTCAACGGCGTCAGCCGCTGCATCCCGTGCGTCGTCAGGTAGGCCCGCCGGGCGCCGGGCGGCAGGGTCGAGAGCATCACCTTGCCGAACGCCGTCGCGTGCGCGGATTCGGCGAAGCCGACGTCGAGCATGTCGATACGAGGCGTGCTGGCCGAGTCAACCACATGGACCAGCACGATCTCGGTGTCGCGGAACATCGCGAAGTAGGCGGCCGCCTTGGCCCGGTCGTGCACGAGCGCGACGGCCGACGCCAGCCCGGGCGTGACGTCGAGCTTGCTGCGGAGCTGCTGGTAGAGCTTGGGGATCTTGTAGCCGATCCCGAAGCCGTGCTTGTCGTCGAGCCGGACCAGATAGCCCTCGTTCACCAGGGTGTTGATCAGGTGGTAGGTCGTCGACAACTTGAGCCCCGCCCGCCGGGCGATGGCCTTGGCCGTGACGCCCTCCTCCGCGCAGGACACAACGTCGAGCACCCGCAGCGCCCGCTGCACCGAGCCGAGCAGCCCCCGCTCGCGATCGGTTGCGGTCTCTGAAGCCGTCACTGGCAATCCTCTGGGGTCAGGTCGTGCTGAGGGTCAGGTGGTGGACTGCCTGGGTTGTACGCCGGATGACCGAACAGCCGGGCGGCTGATCGGCCGGGCCGAGGGGTCGCCCGAGCATGGGGGGTCGCGACGTTCTGAGAGTGCCTCAGCATGACGCAAACCACAAGGCACCGGTCGGCCAAGATCGCAAGTCGGCGCCGGCTGGGCCCCTAGGACGGCGCGGAGGCGTAGCCAGACCCGGCGCCGGGGTAGACAGGCGTCGACACCGACCCAGGAGGCGGCTTGATGATGCACGCCCGCCCGACCCCCGGGGCCCAGCGATGAGCACGCTCAAGGCCTGGCCCGGGACGCCGTACCCGCTCGGCGCGACCTATGACGGGACCGGCACCAACTTCGCGCTGTTCAGCGAGGTCGCGACCAAGGTGGAGCTGTGCTTGTTCGACGAGGCCGGGGTGGAGACCCGGGTCCCGCTGCCCGAGCGCGACGCCTTCGTCTGGCACGGCTACCTGTCCAACATCGGCCCCGGCCAGCGCTACGGCTACCGGGTCCACGGGCCCTACGAGCCCGAGCACGGACACCGCTGCAACCCGAGCAAGTTGCTGCTCGACCCCTACGCCAAGGCCATCGAGGGGGCCATCAAGTGGGGTGAGACCACCTTCTCCTACCGGTTCGACGCCAGCGAGGCCTTCAACGACGACGACTCGGCAGCCTCCATGCCCAAGTCGGTCGTGATCAGCCCCTTTTTCGACTGGGACAACGACCGCCACCCGCGTACGCCGTACAACGAGACGGTCATCTACGAGGCGCACGTCAAGGGGCTGACCCAGACCCACCCGGGGATCCCCGAGGACATCCGCGGGACCTACGCCGCGCTGGCCCACCCGGTCATGCTCCAGCACTACGCCAAGCTGGGGGTGACCGCGGTCGAGCTCATGCCGGTGCACCAGTTCGTCCACGACAGCCATCTCGCCGAGCACGGGAAGCGCAACTACTGGGGCTACAACACGATCGGCGTCCTAGCCCCGCACAACGACTACTCCTCGGCCGGCTCGCGCGGGCAGCAGGTGCAGGAGTTCAAGGCGACCGTGAAGGCGCTGCACGCGGCGGGCCTCGAGGTCATCCTCGACGTCGTCTACAACCACACCGCCGAGGGCAACCACATGGGCCCCACGCTCTCCTTCCGGGGCATCGACAACGCCGCCTACTACCGCCTCGTCGACGGCGACCAGGCGCACTACTACGACACCACCGGCACCGGCAACACGCTGCTCATGAAGCACCCGCACGTGCTGCAACTGATCATGGACTCGCTGCGCTACTGGGTCACCGAGATGCACGTCGACGGCTTCCGGTTCGACCTGGCCAGCTCGCTGGCCCGGCAGTTCCACGAGGTCGATCGGCTGTCGGCGTTCTTCGAGCTGGTGCAGCAGGACCCGATCATCAGCCAGGTCAAGCTCATCGCCGAGCCGTGGGACATCGGCGAAGGCGGTTACAACGTCGGCGGATTCCCACCACTGTGGACCGAGTGGAACGGCAAGTACCGCGACACCGTCCGCGACTACTGGCGCGGTGACGAGGCGGCCCTTGCGGAGTTCGCCTCCCGCCTGACCGGCTCGGCCGACCTCTACGAACAGGACGGCCGCCGCCCCTACGCATCGATCAACTTCGTGACCGCCCATGACGGCTTCACCCTGCACGACCTGGTCAGCTACAACGACAAGCACAACGAGGCCAATGGTGAGGACGGCAGCGACGGGGAAAGCCACAACCGGTCCTGGAACTGCGGTGTGGAGGGGGAGACCGACGACCCCGGGGTGGTGGCGCTGCGCGAGCAGCAGAAGCGCAACTTCCTGACGACGCTGTTTCTGAGCCAGGGCGTGCCGATGCTGTTGCACGGCGACGAGCTCGGCCGGACCCAGCACGGCAACAACAACGTCTACGCCCACGACGACCAGCTGGCCTGGGTGGACTGGGATCGTGCCCGCGACTTCCAGATGCTGACCGAGTTCACCGGCAAGCTGTCGAGGCTCCGCAAGGATCACCCGGTCTTTCGCCGCCGTCGGCACTTCCAGGGCCGACCGATCAAGGGGACGCCGCACGAGGACATCGCCTGGTTCACCCCCGCCGGGGGGCAGATGTCGGACGACGACTGGGACACCGGCTTCGCCCGGTCGGTCAGCGTGTTCCTCAACGGCGAAGCGATCCGCGAGTCCGACGCCCGCGGCGAGCGAGTCGTCGACGACCAGTTCTTCCTGCTCTTCAACGGCCACCACGAGGCGATGGACTTCGTCCTGCCGCAGATCGGCGACGGCGAGCGCTGGACCGTCGAGATCGACACCGCAGCGCCGATGCTCGACGAGGCGGAGCAGCGGAGCTTGAAGACCCAGGAAGGCGTGCCGGTCGGCGCCCGCTCCGTGGTCGTGCTGCGCAAGGTGTTCTAGCCGTGCTGCCAGCGCCCGGCCGCGCTGTCCCGGTCAGCACCTACCGGCTGCAGCTCACCCCGGACTTCGGGTTCATCGACGCTGCTGCGGTGGTGCCCTACCTGTCCCGGCTGGGGATCTCGCACGTCTACTGCTCACCCTGGCTGCAGGCGGCACCGGGGTCCCGGCACGGCTACGACGTGATCGACCACAGCCGACTCAGCGCCGAGCTCGGTGGCCGCGTGGGGTTCGAGCAGTTGCTGGCCGCCTGCCGGCAGGTCGGGCTCGGCATCCTGCTCGACATCGTCCCGAACCACATGGCGATCAGCGAGCCCGAGTCGCAGAACGCCGCCTGGTGGTCGCTGCTGAAGCTCGGCCGCGGCTCGGCGTACGCGTCGTGGTTCGACGTGGACTGGGACGCCCAGGACGGCAAGGTGCTGGTGCCCGTGCTGGGTTCCCCTCTGGCCGAGGCAATCAGCGACGTGCAGTTGGACGGTGACCGGTTGCGTTACGGCGACCACGAGCTGCCGATAGCGCCCGGCACGCTGGTCGAGGGCGACGTCGCGGCGACATTGGCGGCGCAGCACTACCGACTGGGCCACTGGCGGGTCGCGGTCGAGGAGCTCAACGTCCGCCGGTTCTTCGACGTCACGACCCTGGCCGGCCTGCGGGTCGAGGACCCCGCCGTCTTCGACGCCACCCATGCGCTGCTGCTGC
>JAYTOZ010000008.1:0-3492 GCA_043747515.1 Frankiales bacterium
GAGGTCAGCGCCGTCGACTTCGACCTCACGACCAGCCAGTCCCAGGGTCTGTACGCCGGCGGGCTCGCTGCCGGGCGAGCGTTCCTGGCCGGTTGGGACTTCCCGGCGTACGTCGCCGCCTGCCGGTCCAGCCGGCCGGCGGCGACCACGATCAGCGGCGAGCCCGCGCCCGGGTGAGGAAGAACGCGGCGAGCGCGAGCAGCAGGACCTCGGCGGCGAACGCCTCGATCGCGACGGCCTCGTTGAACCAGGCACCCTTGTCGTCGACGTAGTTCGGCAGGCCGGGGCCCCGCGAGAGCGCGTCACCGATGATCGGACCGAGGGCGACGCCGAGCGAGAGGAACCATCCGGTGCGGACGCCGCGGGTCAGCAGCAGGATCGCAGCGAGCACTGCCACGGACTCGACGATGGAGTAGCCGACGCCGACGTAGCCGGGCTCCTTGGTGCCGGGGAAGGCCGCGCCCTGGTCGGCGAAGTGGGTGGAGGCGACAGCCAGGGCGAGCAGCGCGCCGGCGACTCGGGCGCCGATGTGGCCGCCGATCGTGACCGTGCTTGGACGTTCGGTGACGGTGCCAGTGCGGGTTGCTGTGATCGACATTGCGGACTCCTCGGGGTCATTCGGGGGATAGCGCCGCAATCGAGGGTGCCCGGGTACTGGTCAGCGCAGTCGGGGGGTCCGGTCAAGGCTTCGCAAACTTCTGACGCTTGTTCGGTAACCACGCGTAGTCGAAGCGTCACACCGCGCAGGAGTCGCCTTCGCACGAGCCGGCACGTGGCCCGTCAGGTCCGTCGACGGGGGTCAGCGGGGCGCGGTCCTGCCAGGCCTGCTCGAGCGCCCGCTGGAGCAGCTCCGCCGGCTGGGCCCCGGACACGGCGTACCGCCGGTTGATCACGAAGAACGGCACCCCATTGATCCCGAGGTCGCGGGCCTGCTGCTCGTCGGCACGGACGTGCAGGGCGTAGTCGTCGCCCACCAGCACAGCGGCCGCCTGGCCCGCGTCCAGGCCGGCCTCGGCGACCAGCCGCACCAGGGTGTCGTGGTCCGAGATCGGCTCGCCCGCAGTGAACGTCGCGTGCAGCAGGCGCTCCTTGACCGAGTCCTGGACGCCGCGCTCGGCGGCCAGGTGCAGCAGCCGGTGGGCGTCGAAGGTGTTGCCGGGCCTGGCCAGCTCGAAGTGGAAGTCGAGCCCCTCCGCGGCGGCTGCGGCGGTCATCGAGTCGATCATCTGCTGCGCCTCGAGCACCGAGGTGCCGTATTTCTCGGCCAGCCGCTCGGCGTAGCTGCCCTCCCGCGAGGCGGGCGCTGCCGGGTCGAGCTCGAACGAGCGCCAGACGACGTCGACCTCGTCGCGGTGGGCGAACCCGCGCAGCGCCTGCTCGAACCGGCGCTTGCCGATGTAGCACCAAGGACAGACGACGTCGGACCAGATCTCGACCTTCACGGAAGGTGACAACGCCTGCACCGGCGGGCGTTCTTCCTGCGTCAGGTCGGCAGGCGTACGCCGAGCAGGTGCTCGGTCAGCTCCCACAGCCGGGCAGCGGTGGCCGGGTCGCTGCCGGTCCGGTAGATCTCGAGCAGCTCGGGACGGCCGCGGTACTGGTTGAACGACCGCGGGCCGACGAACGCCCCGCTGGGCGTGGCCGGGTCCAGCGCCCGCAGGGTCGGCGCGGCGCCCGCTGCCGCCGACTGGAGCACGACCGGCCCGATCAGCCGTGCCGCCGGGACCAGCCAGCCCTTGCCGTCGTCGCGCAGCTGCCGGACGAACAGGTTGGTCCAGCTCACCCCGGGGTGCGCTGCGACGCTGCCGACCCGGTCGCCGACGCGGCGGTGCAGCTCTTGGGTGAACAGCAGGTTGGCCTGCTTGGTGTTGGCGTAGACCGCCTGGCTCTGATAACCCGGCGGGCTGACCAGGTCGTCCTCGGTCATCGCGGGGCCGAGCGTGCCGCCCCGGGCGGCGATGCTCGAGATCGTGACGACCCGGCCGGCGGCCCGTTCCAGGGACGCGAACAGCCCAGCGACCAACGCTGCATGGCCGAGGTGGTTGGTGGCCATCTGCCGCTCGTGGCCCTGCGCCGTGCCGAGCATGGCGCCGCCCATGATGCCGGCGTTGCAGACGAGCGCGTCGAGCCGGGGGTGTTCCTCGGCGGTGCGCCCGGCGAACGCCGCAACATCGTCGAGGTCGCTCAGGTCGAGCTGCGCGGTCGTGGCCCGACCCGACCCGCTGATCGACGCCCGGGCCCGCTCGGCCCGGCCGGCGTCGCGACACGCCAGGACGACATGCGCGCCCTGCCCGACTAGAGCCCGCGCGGCCGCCAGGCCGATGCCCGAGTTGCCGCCGGTCAGCACGACGGTGCGGCCCGACCAGTCGCCGAGGGCGGCTGCCGACCAGCTCACTTGAAGGCCGGCGGTCCCGGGACGGTGGCGTTGGGGGTGTTGCTGTTGCTCGGCGACAGCCCGCCCTTGGCGAGATCCACCGTGACGTAGGTGATGGCCGCGAAGATGGCCACGACGAAGATCACCAGCAGCGTGCTGCCCGAGTTGCGGAGCATGTTCATGCGATCACGGTAGTGCCTTCCGCGTACCTCTCGCGGCGGCGTCGGGTGGCGTGCTCAGGCCGGCAGTGCCGCCCGGCCGGTCCGCGGTCGCAGCGGACGCCTCGCGCCCGCGCCGATGATCTTGACAACATTGTCGCCTAATCCGGCGTATCCGACGAGACCGTCAGGATCGGCCAAGCGCAGCGCGGGAAGGGCCGGGGCGGCCGAAGTGCTGGCTGCGGTACCGACCGCCATGCCGCCGGTTGTCCCTGCTGCGACGACGGCCGTCGTCACCCGTCCACGGCGAGCACGAGCGGGAGCACCGGCCCGCTGCCGGCCTCGCGCAGCAACCGGGCAGCTTCGGTGAGGGTCCAGCCGGTGTCGACCAGGTCGTCGACGAGCAGCAGCGGCGAGCCGGGAAGGGCCAGCCCCGGCGGCACGGCGAACGCCCCGGCGACCGCCCGCAGCCGCTGCGCACTGTTGCTCCGGCTGCCGCTGGTCGCCCGGAGTGCTTCCAGGGTGCCGAGCAGCGGGAGCCGGCCGACCTCGGCGAGCCGGCTGGCCAGCGACGCCACCAGCCTCGGGTGCCCGGCCGACGGCATCGCGACGATCCCGGCCGGTCGCTCGGCCCAGCCCCAGCCGGCGAGCACCGCGACGATGGCCCGCAGCACGTCGTCGGGCACCTCGCCGTCCGGACCGCCGAGCAGCCCCCGCAGCCGGGTACCCCAGCCGATGTCGGACAGCCGGCCAAGGGCCCGCCCGCTCTCGGCCTGCCGGTCGGCCGGGATCCGGCCCGACAGCGCGACCCCGGCGGCGGCCATCCCGGTCGGCCACAGCTTGCGCGGCTCCACCTCGACCCCCGGCCGGCCGAGATGGGCCTGCGCGGCGGCGAGGGCGTCCGGGGTCACAGCCAGCTCGACCGCCCGGCCGGTGCAGCGGTCGCACCGGCCGCAGGGC
>JAYTOZ010000009.1:0-3374 GCA_043747515.1 Frankiales bacterium
GATGGTCAAGGACAAGCGGCAGGGGCTGGCGATTGCCGGCGTCATGGGCCTGCTGCTGGTCACGACCACGGGGCTGCTCGTCGGTGCCCAGGTCGCCCACCACGGCACCGTGCCGTCCTCAGTCACCTCGGCCTCCGAGGGCGTCGACACGCGGTTCGGCGTCCCCGACTCCGCTATCTTCGCGAGCACCACGACCGCGACGTCGACGGGCGCTGTGAACAGCTTCCACGACTCCTACACGAGCCTCGGCGGCGCGGTGACGCTGTTCAACATGATGCTCGGCGAGGTCGCCCCCGGAGGCACCGGCTCGGGACTGTACGGGATGCTCGTGCTCGCCATCCTGTCGGTGTTCATTGCCGGCCTCATGGTCGGCCGCACCCCTGAGTATCTCGGCAAGAAGATCGGCCGACGCGAGATTACGTTCGCCTCGCTCTACATCCTCGCGACGCCGACGATCGTGTTGACCGGCACCGCCCTCGCCATGGCCTTCCCGACGGAGCGGGCGTCAATGTTGAACAGCGGAGCCCACGGGTTCTCCGAGGTGCTGTACGCGTTCACTTCAGCCGGCAACAACAACGGCAGCGCCTTCGCGGGCATCAGCGTCAACACGACCTGGTTTAACACCGCGCTCGGCCTGGCCATGATGTTCGGCCGCTTCCTGCCGATCATCTTCGTCCTCGCCCTCGCCGGGTCGCTCGCGAGGCAGAACCACACGCCGGCCTCCGAAGGCACGCTGCCGACCCACCGGCTGCAGTTCGTGGGTTTCCTCACCGGTGTGACGGTCATCGTCGTCGCGCTCACCTACTTCCCGGCGCTCGCGCTGGGGCCGCTCGCGGAAGGGCTCCGCTGATGTCCATGACCACCGCCATGCTTACGCCGACGGAGCCTGGACCGGCCACCCGCCGCGTCGGCAACGGTCTGCTCGACCCGAAGGTCCTGGTCGCGGCTCTGCCGGGGGCGTTCCTCAAGCTGGACCCCAGGACGCTCTACAAGAACCCGGTCATGTTCATCGTCGAGGTCGGCTCGGTCTACACGACCGTCCTGGCGGTCAAGGAGCACACCGCCTTCGCGATCCTCATAGCGATCTGGCTGTGGCTCACGGTCGTGTTCGCCAACCTCGCCGAGGCCGTTGCCGAGGGCCGAGGCAAGGCCCAGGCCGACGCACTGCGGCGTACGAAGACCGACACCCTCGCCAGGCGCCTCACCAAGACCGGCGAGGAGCTGGTGCCCGCACCGCAGCTGCAGCAGGGCGACCGGGTCGTCTGCGAGGCGGGTGACACGATCCCCGGGGACGGTGACGTCGTCGAGGGCGTCGCGGCGGTCGACGAGTCCGCCATCACCGGTGAGTCCGCGCCGGTCATCCGGGAGTCCGGTGGCGACCGCAGCTCGGTGACGGGCGGGACCAAGGTGCTGTCGGACCGGGTGGTCGTCGAGATCACCCAGAAGCCGGGCGAGAGCTTCATCGACCGGATGATCGCCCTGGTCGAGGGAGCGTCGCGGCAAAAGACGCCGAACGAGATCGCGTTGAACATCCTGCTCGCCTCGCTCAGCATTATCTTTCTGCTGGCGACCGCGACCCTGCAGCCGCTGGCCATCTTCGCCAAGGCGAGCCAGCCCGGCCTGCCGGACACCTCAGCCCTCGGGTCGCACGGTGTCAGCGCCATCGTCCTCGTCTCGCTGCTGGTGTGCCTCATCCCCACCACCATCGGCGCGCTGTTGTCCGCGATCGGCATCGCCGGCATGGACCGGCTCGTCCAGCGCAACGTGCTCGCCATGAGCGGTCGAGCCGTCGAGGCTGCAGGTGACGTGAACACGCTGCTGCTCGACAAGACCGGCACCATCACCCTCGGCAACAGGCAGGCCAGCGAGTTCGTCCCCGTCGGTTCCACCACCCCGGACGCCCTGGTCGACGCGGCGCTGCTGTCCTCCCTGGCCGACGAGACCCCGGAGGGGCGCTCGGTGGTGGTCCTCGCCGACCGCCCGACGCCGGCCTCCGACGGTGCGGTGTTCATCCCCTTCACGGCACAGACCCGCATGAGCGGTATCGACCTCGACGGACGACAGGTGCGCAAGGGCGCCTCGGCCTCGGTGATGGCGTGGGTCGCGGAACAGAAGGGGATCGTGCCGCCCGAGACGGGTGGGGTCGTGGACGCCATCAGCACCGCCGGTGGCACCCCGCTCCTGGTCGCTGACCAGACCCGCGTCCTCGGCGTCATCCACCTCAAGGACATCGTGAAGCCCGGCATGGCCGAGCGCTTCGACGAGATGCGCCGCATGGGCATCCGGACGGTGATGATCACCGGCGACAACCCACTGACCGCCGCCGCCATCGCCAAGGAGGCAGGTGTCGACGACTTCCTTGCCGAGGCCACCCCGGAGGACAAGATGGCCCTCATCAAGAGGGAGCAGGAGGGCGGCAAGCTCGTCGCGATGACCGGGGACGGCACGAACGACGCGCCCGCCCTGGCCCAGGCTGACGTCGGCGTCGCCATGAACTCCGGGACGTCGGCGGCAAAGGAGGCCGGCAACATGGTCGACCTCGACAGCGACCCGACGAAGCTGATCGAGATCGTCGAGATCGGCAAGCAGCTGCTCATCACCCGCGGCTCGCTGACGACCTTCTCCATTGCGAACGACGTCGCGAAGTACTTCGCGATCATCCCGGCCATGTTCGCCGCGGTGTATCCCGGCCTCGACACCCTGAACATCATGCGGCTGCACTCACCTCAGTCCGCGATCCTGTCGGCCGTCATCTTCAACGCGCTCATCATCATCGCGTTGATCCCTTTGGCCCTGCGCGGTGTGCAGTACGTCCCCAGCTCAGCGAGCGCGCTGCTCCGCCGCAACATCGGCATCTACGGCATCGGCGGGCTCATCGCACCGTTCGCCGGCATCAAGGCCATCGACCTGCTCGTCCAACTCCTCCCCGGGATCGGCTGATCTGCATGAACTACCTCAAGCAGCACCTCGCTGCTCTCCGCCTGTTGCTCGTCATGACCGTCGTGACCGGCATCGTGTACCCGCTCGCCGTCACCGCGGTGGCGCAGCTCCCCGGCCTCAAGAGCCGAGCCGACGGGTCGCTGATCTCTGTCGACGGCAAGCCCGTCGGGTCGGAGCTTGTCGGGCAGTCCTTCACCGACTCCGGCGGCAAGCCGCTCGTGCAGTACTTCCAGAGCAGGCCGTCCGCGGCAGGTGCGGGCTATGACCCGACCGCGTCGTCCGCAAGCAACCTGGGCCCGGAGAGCGTTGTCGACGTCCTGCCCGACCCCGGCACTAAGAACGACACCGGGACCCAGCGGCTGCTGACTCTGGTGTGCGGCCGCAGCAAGGCCATCGGCGCCCTGGAAGGGGTGGAAGGGTCGCGTCCCTACTGC
>JAYTOZ010000010.1:0-3107 GCA_043747515.1 Frankiales bacterium
ATGGGAGGCGCGGCGTTCGCGACCAAGGCTCCAAGCCGCGGCAGAAGGCGCATTCGCGAAGCGATGCGAGAAGGGGCCGCGTTCGGCATACGTACACGATGCAGGCACAGTATGGCTCTGGAAGCATCGCGCGGCGTCACGGATGGCGTCATCAGCAGGGCGCTGGCTCGCCCAGCGAGGGCTGCCCGTAGGGGCACGGCCAGGTGATGAAATTGCTCGCCACGAAGAACCCGCTGAACTCGTAGTGGTTGCAGTCCTCATCAACCGCGTCGATGAGCTCCTGCCAAGAATTCAGGTGGAACGAAGTGGCAGCGTAGTCGCCGCGCTTTTCGGACCAGCCGTCAGCGTCCAGCCGCCGTAGGTGAAAGTTGCCGTTGTTCCGCTGGTGCACAGAAACAATCCAAGCGTTGTTTGGGAACGCCTTAACCAAGGTCTCCGGCAGGTCAACCAACCCGTCCTGCCGGAACCGCGAAAGTTGCTCCTGGGGGTATCGACCTAGGTGAGTATTCGGTGATCGCCGCGCCGACGCGCCAAATCCCCGGGGTCGAGGCGCGAGTAGAGGTACCCGACGGCGCAGGAGTAGCAGTTCGGTCCCTGCGATAACTGGTTCCCGTAGTTGAACGGCCCCCATGGCACCTCGTTGTGTAGGACGGGGTTCGAGGTGAACAGAGACTGGGCAACAACGTCATCAACGGCGGACGTCCGCGGAGGCTACGGCCTCAAGGGACGTCAAGAGGCGAGAGGCGCCCACGCAGCACTGCCGGACCCCCTCTATCGGTATGGGCCGACCGAAGCCATGCCGGCGCTCACAGTGCCGAGCGTCCGCATCTCGGCTACGTGTTTCATGGACGTACGGCTCGGGCAACGCAGCCGCCTGGGTTCGTACAGTTATCTGTATGAACATTCGTCGGCCGGCACGGCGATCGTGCAGAGCCGATCTCCGACCGGCAGCGGGCCGAGGGACAGGTAGGCGTAATTCTCCACCTGCTGCCGGGGCTCCTTGGTGCTGGGAACGGTGGCGGGGGCCGTCGCCGTTCGGCGCCCCGGGTCACGGGCAGCGTGGTGCGCCGGTAGATGCCGACGACTGTGGCCGAGGGTCACCGCAGCAACTCCCGCCGGTCCGCCGGGGACGTAGGCGATGGTCATCCGCGTGACGGCACTTGGGAACCTGGACGGCCCTCGGATGATCGGACTAGGAAGGGTTCACGACGCCGATCATGCTGCGCTGGCGGCCTTGCGGCGGCGGGAAACGGTCCGTGTGGTGGTGGCGAGCTGCGCGGCGATGTCGCGGATCGAGGCACCTCGGTCGGTGAGCCGTCGAACGACTTCGTCTTGCTCGGCGGGGGTGAGGCGGTCCAGCCGGATGCCTTGGCCGGCGACCGCTGCTGGTGGGTCCAGCCGAGGGCCGGCAGGGCCTGGACGCGGCGGCGGGTGCCCCGGGTATCGAGGTGGCTTCGGGCAGCCCGGTTGGCTGCGGTCACCGCGATGCTCAGGATCCGCTTGGCGGTGTCGGGTCGGACCTTGTGCACCGGTGGCTTGTCTGGCTGGCCGGGTTCGGCCAGATCCCGGATGTGGCTGGTGGAGGTGCCGGCGAGTGGTCGTGCGCAGCCACCCGCGGATCGCGAGGACCGCCTCCACCGCGGCAGCGAGCGGGTCGGTGGCGCCCGCCCAGCCGCCGCGACGCCGGGCGCTGAGCCGCGAGACGATGACGCTCCTGCAGGACGGGACGCGGTGTCGGTGCCGGCACAAGACCGGCCGGTGCTGTCCTTGCTGTCTCAGGAAGTGCAAGCAGCCGAAGCAGGTGATGTGGGCCGTGCTGCTCGGGATGGTCAACAGCGGCTAGGGCGAAGGCGACTGAGACCGGCTCCACGGTCAGACCTTGCCGCGCCAGGTGAAGCCACCCGGCAGCCGTACCGACGCTCGTCGTCGACCACTCGACGACTGAACGCGCGCTCGACCCCTTCCGACGGAAGTACCGATGCCGCGCTTGCTGGCCGTGAAACGGACAGGGCCGAACTTGACGGTCTTGCGGAACGAGAACCCCATTCGTCGAGGGTAGGACCGTGGGTTCGCTCACCGCAGCCAATGGCACGATCATCAACATGCACCTCGGCAGTGGTGAGCTCATGGTGGTCGAGACCGACGATGACCTGTTTCTGGGGACGGTGGAAGTTCGCGGTGACGCCCTGGTGATCCGCGACGGCTTCGTTGGTCGACCGACTCTCGTGGACGTCAACGACGTCGTCGGCCTGACGTTGGCCTACGAGCACCCCGACGTGACGGAAGTGCCATGACCCTTCGCCTCGAGCCCGACCTGCCCGTCGAGTTCCCGCTCGGATCGGCGGTGCTGATCTTTCCCAACGTCGCCGGGGTGGTCCTCGGCCTGGTTGATCAGAAGCGCGAGGTGCGGGACGAGTCAGGGGTCGTGCATCTGGTGTCGGTGAGGGCGCTTCAGGAGCGCCATGACGTCTGACGAGGAGCCCGACCGCAACCTGACACACTTGTTCGACGTGATCCAGGAGTGGCACGACCGCGTCGTCGACACACCGAAGCCGGTCCAACCGGGCAGCGAGCTTGACGAGGACGACGCCGCCCTCGCCCCTTTCCAGCTCTCGCACGGTGCCCACCAGAGCCTGTTCGTCGCGGTCGACCATCTTCACGCCCTCCGAACCCTCGTCGTGGATGCGAAATGGCTGCACAGCAACGCGCCGTTCACTCTGGTGAGAGGGGGCCTTGAGAACGGGGCTACCGCCCTCTGGATGCTCGGACCTGACGATCCTGTCGAGCGGCGACTGCGCCGGCTTCGGAACGTGCTGGCAGATGCCAAGGACGCGAAGGACGTCTACGAGCTCATCGGGGAGGACGCGAGCTGGACGGATGAGCGGCGGGCTGATGTGCTCGCCATCGCCACCCGCCGCGGTCTTACCGAGCAGCAACTCGGCACGCGCCAGCCGGGGTACGAAGCCATCGTGGTCTCGGCGCAGAAGCATCTCGGCAGCAAGGGGCTGCAGCTCGCCTACAAGGGCACCAGCGGCTTGGGCCACGGTCGGTCCTGGGCCAGCCTGGGCCTCCTTCGACGTGAGCTGCACGGTGATCCCGTTGGCGAC
>JAYTOZ010000011.1:0-2884 GCA_043747515.1 Frankiales bacterium
GCGAAGTCCAGCATCTCGAGGTAGCGCAGGCCGCCGTGCAGGAGCTTGCTCGAGCGGCTCGACGTCCCGCTCGCCCAGTCCCGGGCCTCGACCAGGCCGGTGCGCAGGCCGCGGGTCACGGCGTCGAGAGCGCACCCCGTCCCGACGACCCCACCGCCGATGACGAGCACGTCGAGCTCTCCGGTGGCCAGATCCTCGAGGGCGCGGTCACGGGACTGCGGTGACAGCGCGCTGCTCGGCTGGGCAGGTCGTGCGGGGAACGTCTGCGTCATTGCACATCAACCCAATCGAGCGTTCGCGTGACTGCCTTCTGCCACCCTGCGTAACCCGTCGCACGCTGCTCGTCATTCCACTCCGGGGTCCATCGCTGGTCCTCGTTCCAGTTCTCCCGGAGCTCGTCGGTGTCCTTCCAGAAGCCCACCGCGAGACCGGCGGCGTACGCCGCACCCAGCGCCGTCGTTTCGGCCACGACCGGCCGGCTGACCGGGACGCCGAGGATGTCGGCCTGCATCTGCATGCACAGCGAGTTGGCCGTGACGCCACCGTCGACCTTGAGCACGTCCAGGGTGACGCCCGAGTCCTTGGCCATGGCCTCGACCACGTCGCGGCTCTGATAGCAGATCGCCTCCAGGGTCGCCCGCGCCAGGTGGGCGTTGGTGTTGAACCGGGACAGGCCGACGATCGCGCCCCGGGCGTCCGAGCGCCAGTACGGCGCGAACAGGCCGGAGAAGGCGGGCACGAAGTAGATGCCGCCGTTGTCGGGCACCTGGCGGGCCAGCGACTCGCTCTGCGACGCGCCGCTGATGATGCCGAGCTGGTCGCGCAGCCACTGGACCGCCGAGCCCGTCACGGCGATCGAGCCCTCGAGCGCGTAGACCGGCTTGCTCCCGGCGAACTGGTAGCAGACGGTGGTGAGCAAGCCGGCCTTGGAGCGGACCAGCTCCTCGCCGGTGTTCAGCAGCATGAAGTTGCCGGTGCCGTAGGTGTTCTTGGCCTCGCCGACCGCGAAGCAGACCTGCCCGACAGTGGCCGCCTGCTGGTCGCCGAGCACGCCGGTCAAAGCCACCTCGCGGTCCTGGAAGCGCACGCGGCCGAAGCCTTCCGGGTCGCTGGACGGCACGATCCGCGGCAGCATCGAGCGCGGGATGTCGAAGAAGCTCAGCAGCTCGTCGTCCCACTCGAGGGTCTCGAGGTCCATGAGCATGGTCCGGCTGGCGTTGGTCGGGTCGGTGACGTGCAGCCCGCCGTCGATGCCGCCGGTGAGGTTCCAGGTCACCCAGCTGTCGGTGTTGCCGAAGATGGCGTCACCGCGCTCGGCGGCGGCGCGCACCCCGTCGACGTTCTCCAGGATCCACTGCACCTTGCCCGCGGAGAAGTACGTCGCGGGAGGCAGGCCGGCCTTCTGGCGGATGACGTCGCCCTTACCCTCGCGCTCCAGGGCGGAGGCGATGCGGTCCGTGCGGGTGTCCTGCCAGACGATCGCGTTGTAGTACGGCCGGCCGGTCTTGCGGTCCCAGACGACGGTCGTCTCGCGCTGGTTGGTGATGCCGACGGCCGCCAGGTCGGTCAGCAACAGCCCCTTTGCGTTCATCGCCGAGCGCATCACGGCGACGGTGCGCTCCCAGATCTCGACCGGGTTGTGCTCCACCCAGCCGGCCTGCGGGAGGATCTGCTCGTGCTCGAGTTGGTACTTGCCCTGCTCGTTGCCCGCGTGGTCAAAGATCATGAAGCGGGTGCTGGTGGTGCCCTGGTCGACGGCGCCGATGAAGTCAGCCACGGGTCTCGCTCCTCAACTCGGTGGAGGCGCCGGCCGGAAGACCCTGCGCATGGTCGTGCACGTGGCGGCGGGCATCGGGGTCGGTCGTCTCGCGGCCGGGCTCCTGTCCGGCGTCGTCGACCGGCAGATTCCGGCCGATCAGGACGTCGTACAGGACCGCGCCGAGCGGACCGCCGATCAGCGGGCCGATAATCGGGACCCAGAAGTACAGCGTCCCCGTCTGGTCGCGCCAGGCTCCTCCGTAGCCGGTGAAGAAGCTGGCGAGCCGGGGCCCGAAGTCGCGGGCCGGGTTGATGGCGTAACCGGCGTCGGTGCCCCAGGCGAAGCCGATGGCGACGACGATGAGCCCGACGATCAACGGGCCGAGATTCGAGGCCGGCGCGGAGCTGCGGGCGTCGGTGACAGCCAGGATGCAGAACAGCAGGATTGCGGTGCCGATGACCTGGTCACGCAGAGCGCCGCCGGTGCCGACCGGCAGTGAGCCGTTGCCGGGCAGCGTGGAGAAGATCCCCTGCGACTTGACCGTGTGGCCGGGGTCGAACTTGGCGATGACCTCCGTGTAGTTCCAGCGCACGAGGAGCGCGGCCACAAAGGCGCCAAGCGTCTGCGCCAGGGCGTACGGCGCCACCTTGCTCCAGGAGAATCCCCGGAACAGCGCCAGCGTCACGGTCACGGCGGGGTTGAGGTGCGCCCCGCTGATCCTGGCCGAGACGTAGACGCCGAACGTCACGCCCAGGCCCCAGGCCCAGGCGATGCTGTCGTGGTTACCGATGCCGCCGGCGACCACCTGGGCCACGACGCCGACCCCGAACAGGATGAGGATCAGAGTTCCTGCGAACTCCGCGGCCAGCTCACCCGCAAGGGTTCGAGGCTTGAGGCGTTCCGTCACGTCGACTCCACTCTGTCCGCCGGCCGCCGCGTTGCTGCCGCGTTGCCCACCGTAAGAGTGAGACAGATCACCGTCAACGGCCCCAGGGTCGACGTTGTCGATCGATATCGGTATGTCTCAGGCAGACCCTCGGACCGGCCGCTCGCCCACGCGATCGCCCTGTGGGCTCTGGCGACGGCGGAGCGCCTGCAGGAGACCGTCGGGGCCATCGTCGCGAT
>JAYTOZ010000012.1:0-2006 GCA_043747515.1 Frankiales bacterium
AGGATCTGGTCGGCCTCGCGCACGGTCGAGAGCCGGTGCGCGATGACGAGCGAGGTGCGGCCGGCCAGCGCGGTCGACAGCGCGCGCTGCACCGCCGCCTCGGATTCGCTGTCCAGGTGGGCGGTCGCCTCGTCGAGCACGACGACGCCGGGCGCTTTCAGCAGCAGCCGGGCGATCGCCATCCGCTGCTTCTCGCCACCGGACAGTCGGTAGCCGCGATCGCCCACGACGGTGTCGAGCCCGTCGGGCAGCGAACGCACGAGACCACCGACCTGTGCGGCGTCCAGGGCGGCCAACAGATCGTTCTCGGAGGCCTCCGGCGCGGCGTACTGCAGGTTGGCCCGGATCGAGTCGTGGAACATGTGGGCGTCCTGCGTGACGACACCGACGGCTTCGCGCAGCGACTGCATGGTGACGTCGCGGACGTCGAGGCCGCCAATGCGGACCGAGCCCTCCTGCACGTCGTACATCCTGGTGACGAGCTGGCTGATCGTGGTCTTGCCGGCGCCGGACGGCCCGACGAGCGCCACCAGCTGACCGGGTTCGGCGCGGAACGTGACGCCGTGCAAGACCGTCTGCGGCACCCCACTGTCAAGGACGGCGACCGACTCGAGCGAGGCCAGCGACACCTCCTCGGCGGAGGGGTAGTGGAAGACGACGTCGTCGAACTCGACCGCGGCGGTACCGCGCGGCAGGGCTACGGCGCCGGGCTTGTCGGCGACCATGGGCGCGAGGTCGAGCACCTCAAAGACCCGCTCGAAACTCACCAGCGCGGTCATCACGTCGACCCTGACGTTGGACAGCGCGGTCAGCGGACCGTAGAGGCGGCTGAGCAGGCCGGCGAGCGCCACCACCGTGCCGATCTTGAGCGTGCCGTTGGCGGCGAACGTGCCACCGACTCCGTAGACGAGCGCAGTGGCGAGCGCCGCGACGGTGGTGAGCGAGACGAAGAAAACCCGGCCGTACATCGCCGAGGTGATCCCGATGTCACGTACCCGGCCGGCGCGGGCCCGGAAGGCCTGCTCCTCCTGCTCAGGCCGCCCGAACAGCTTGACCAGCAGCGCACCGGACACGTTGAACCGCTCGGTCATCGAGTTGTTCATCTCGGCGTTCAGCCCGTAGCTCTCGCGGGTCAGCGCCTGCAGCCGCTTGCCGACCACCTTGGCCGGGATGATGAACACCGGCAGCAACACCAGAGACAGCAAGGTGATCGGCCAGGACAGGACGAACATCACCGACAGCGTCAGCACCACCCCGATCACGTTGCTGACAACGTTGGACAGCGTCCCGGTAAAGGCCTGCTGCGCGCCGAGCACGTCGTTGTTGAGCCGGCTGATCAAGGCGCCGGTCTGGGTGCGGGTGAAGAACGCGATCGGCATCCGCTGGACGTGGCCGTAGACCTGCGAGCGCAGGTCGTAGATGAGTCCTTCGCCGATCCGGGCCGAGAAGTAGCGGTTGATGAGCGACAGGACCGCGTCGAACAGTGACAGCCCAGCCACGAACAGCGCCAGCGCGAGGACCAGGCCCGGCCGACCGGTCGCCGGTGGGTTGTTGCCGATGCCGTCGTCGATGATGGCCTTGAGCACCAGCGGCGGCGCGATGGCAACGATCGCGTCGATGACGATGACGATGAGAAAAGCGACCAACTGGCGTCGGTACGGCGAGGCGAAGCGGCCGATGCGCCGTACGGTGCCCGGTGCGAGCTTGGTCTGGGTCACCGCGCTGTCGCGGGAGAACGACCGCATGGCGGCCCAGGGCGCGCCTGCTCCTGGTCCCATCCGGTGGCGCCTCCCTGACTAGAAGGCGGAGATCCCGGTGAGTGCCCGTCCGATGATGAGCTTCTGGATCTGGCTGGTGCCTTCGTACAACGTGGTAACGCGGGCATCGCGCAGGTACTTCCCGGCGGGATACTCGTCGATGTAGCCGTAGCCACCGTGCACCTGGACGCAGGCGTTGGCGGCCCGCACCGAGGCCTCGCTGGCGTAGTACTTCGCCTTGCTGGCCGC
>JAYTOZ010000013.1:0-3661 GCA_043747515.1 Frankiales bacterium
GCGAGCGTGCCGACGCAGCCCTAGGTCCATGATCGGCGGGGGAAGGCGGTGAGGCGGGCCCGTGCGCTGGGGGTGCCGACCCGTGGCACGACCGCGCCCAACCGGCTCCGGCGCGTCGACCGCTGGCTGGTCGCCGCCTACGGCGAGCTGCTCCGGACCACGGACGGCCCTCCGCTCGTCGTCGACCTCGGCTACGGCGCCACGCCGGTGACCACGGTCGAGCTGCACACCCGGCTGCGGCAGCTCCGGCCCGACCTGCAGGTCGTCGGGCTCGAGCTCGACCCGGACCGGGTCGCGGCCGCCCAGCCGGCGACCACCGACGGGTTGTCCTTCCGGCACGGGGGGTTTGAGTTGGCAGGGTTGCGCCCGCTCGTCGTCCGCGCCCTCAACGTCCTTCGCCAGTACGACGAACCAGCGGCGATGTCGGCCTGGAGCACCCTGCGCGAGGGGCTGGCGACGGGCGGCCTGCTGATCGAGGGCACCTGCGACGAGGTCGGCCGACGAGCCGCATGGGTGGCCCTTGACCGCGACGGCCCGCGGACCCTGACCGTCGCCGCCCACCTGCCGACGCTGTCCCGCCCGGGTGAGCTGGCCGAACGCCTGCCGAAGGCACTGATCCACCACAACGTGCCCGGTCAGCCGGTGCACGCCCTGCTCGGCGAGCTCGACGCCGCGTGGGACCGGGCCGCGCCCTACGCCGCGTTCGGCAACCGCCAGCGCTGGGTTGCCGCATGCGCAGCGCTGGACTGGCCGGGGCGCGATGCCCGCCGGGCAAGGTTCGGCGAGTTGTCGGTGCCCTGGGCGACACTGCAGCCGTGACCGAGATCAGCACCGCCCAGGAGTGCCTGCGGCTGCTGGCCGCGACCGGCCTGGCCGGCGCGATCAGGCTCGAGCGCCGCCCAGGTGGTGACCGGCATCGGCTTTCGACGTGCGGGCGGGGACCGACGACGCGCACGGCGTCATCGGCGTTGCCGTCGAAGTCCAGCGGGTCGTCGCGACCGACGGCGACGGCATCCTGCTGGTGCTGCGCTCGCCGCTGCGAAGGGGCTGCTGCGTCCTGGACCTCGCGATCGGGCTCCGGGAATTCGGCGGGGTCGTCGGCGTCGAGCTCGGCACCTAGGGTCATGTCGTGACGACTGACCACACGCACGTCGTGTCCAACGGCAAGCGCGAGCTCACCATCGACGAGCTGGCCCGCCAGCAGCCCGGTATGGACCGGCTGATGGCCGAGGTCGGCCCGCGGGTGCACCGGCTCTACTACGCGGCCAAGGCCGGCAACTGGCCGCTCGCGGCCTATTTCGCCAAGTCCGCGGTCAAGCAGCTCGCGCTGTCCGCCGAGAGCCGGCCGAAGTACGAGCCGGAGATGTCCGCCTATCTCCGGAACGACTTCGACCCTGTGACGCAGGCGATCAAGGCGCAGGACGGGCCGGCCTTCGACGCGGCGTACGCCGTGATGGTCGACCGCGCCAACGCGCTGCACGGGGTGTTCGGCAAGCCCTACCTGGGCTGGCGCACCCCGTCGACACCGCCCGACGACCTCGACCTCACCGCCGGGATGGACGCATGACGTACGACGCACCGGCGGTGATCCGAGCCGAGAGCGAGGCGTTCCTCGCGGCCGCCAGGGCCGGCCTTGACGTCGACGTGCCGACCTGTCCGGGTTGGCAGCTGCGCGATCTGGTGGCGCACCTCGGTGGGGTCTACGACTTCCGCGGCCGCAATGTCCTGCGGGGCACGGTGGACCGCCCGCCGCCGGACGACCGGCGGCTCCCGGACCGTAGCGACCCCGACCTGCTGGCCTGGTTCGCCGACGGCGTCGACCGGTTGTTGTGCAATCTCGGTCAACTGCCGCCGGACGCCCCGGCCCACAACTTTGCCCGGCACACGCCACAGGTGGTCGCCTTCTGGCCACGCCGGATGGCGCTCGAGACGGCGGTGCACCGCTGGGACGCCCAGCTGGCCCACCACGACGCGCACGGCTTCGACCTGGCCGTCGCGGTGGACGGCATCGATGAGGTGCTCACGGTCATGCGGCCGGCTGGGCTGACCCGCACCCCGCTCGAGGTCTCCGGTGTCGTGTCGGTCCGCCTCACCGACAGCGCGACGAGCTGGACACTGCGCCTGACCCCCACCGCGATCTCACCGTCGGTTGACCCGCCGGACGCCGAGCTCGCAGGGACGTCCTCCGCGGTGCTGCTCGCGCTCTGGGGCCGGGCGCCCCTGTCGTCGCTGTCGCTCGACGGGGACGAGTCGCTGTTGGCGGCGCTGCCGACCGGCTGAGCCAGCGCTACGCCGCCAACAGGACGGCAAGCTCGGCGTCGAGGTCGACGACCTCGGCCTCGTGGCCGGTCGGGACTGCGTGGTAGGTCTGCTGCAGGAACCGCACGAGGGCATCGCGGTTCAACTCGAACAGGGCCGCCCCCGAAGGCGACGCCATCGCCAGGTTGATCACCCGGTCAGCGCCGTGCAACGTCGGCCAGACCCGGATGTCACCGTCGCCGACCGGACCGGCCAACCCGTCGGTGAGCAGTTGCCGGGCGAACATCCACTCGACGACGCCATCCCCCGGACCAGCGGTGTAAAAGGCCACCCGGACAGCCCACGGGTCGGCGGTGTCGTAGGCGAGGCTGGCGACGACCGGGAGCGACGGGCCGCCGGGGACGACCAGATGCAGCTCGAGCTCGGCGGTGACCGTGGTGACGTGCCTCATGAGCGCTCCCGGCGGGTGGTGGTGCGGCGACAGTTCCTCAACGAGATGTACGCCGGCCAGTGACGGCCGGTTCGCGCCATCGCGGCAACCCGACAGGCAAACCGTGACAAGACTGGGCGGAGGGCGTTGTGACCGCACCGCGGGGTAAGGGCAAGCCATGGCCGAAGAGCTGGTGGTGCTGCGCGGCGGGAGCCGCGACGGAGAGTCGACGATGGTCCAGGAGGGGGTGCGGCGGGTGCTCGCGGCCAGCGACGCACCTGGCCTGCTGGACGTCTACGAGGCCGACGGGTCCACGGCGCACGTCCACGGCAACGACGTGGACGCGCTCGTGTTCGTCCACGTCGGCCAGGAGCCGTCCGGCGGCGACCGGTCCTAGCTCAGCAACCTGCCGACGATGCCGCGCAGCCGGCCCGGCTCGCGGAACGTGCCGCCCGATGCCGTCAACAGTTCCAGGCGGGCGTTCGAAAGAGCGGCGTTGACGTCACGGGCCATCCGTGGCGGGTGCAGGGCATCCCCTGCTGGCCCAGCACCAGCACCTGCGCGGTGACCGATCCGAGCAGGCTGCGGTCGGTGACGGGCACATCCCGCGCCAGGCCGTCGATCACCTCGGCCACCCCGGGCGAACCAAGCAACCGCTCCGTCCGGGCCAGCGCGTACGCCGGGGCAGCCGGCCCGGCCAGCAGGTCCGCGGGCAACTCGGTGAGGACGAGGCGGTGCAGCTGCGGCCGATCGCCAGCACGGATCGCCTGGTTGAGCGCCAGCAGACTCATACGCCGGGGCCGGTGTGCGCCCGGTCGAGAGCCGCCGGAAGCAACAGCACCACCTTGGCAAACCGGTCCGGCCGGACTGACAGCAGCGCCAGCAGGTCGCCCGCCCCCATCGAGACCCCGATCGCCCTGCGTCGCGCCGCACGAGTCGGCGACCCCGGCCAGGTCGCTCGCCAGCGCGGCG
>JAYTOZ010000014.1:0-5361 GCA_043747515.1 Frankiales bacterium
TCACTGAGCAGCAGCCGCTCCCGGCCCATGACCACCCGGACGACAACGAAGAACTCGTCGGCGACATCGACCAGCGCAAAGGACCCGACCTCCCCCGGCTGGCGGTGCACCGCGGCGATCAGCCCGTCGAGATCCTCGGCGAGCGTCGCCGGGAGCTCCTGGCACTGCCACCGACCGTCCTCGCGGAACACGACGACGGCGTAGGCGTCCGTGTCTGGCATGCAGACCACCCCTTCTCGTCGGACGCTGACTGTGGCAGACAGGGCAGCCGGGTGGTAGTCCGCCCGAGGGTTCGGCTCGCGGCGGACCGGGGAGGGCCCCAGCAAGACCTGCCAATATCGCCCACGGAGGACGTCCATGTCTGAGCGCAACACCCTCGCCCACTTCCTGCACGACGCCGGCCTCGCGGCCTGGTTCGGCGGGTCACTGATGGGTGCCGTCGGCGTCAACGGCGCCGCCGCTGACGTCGACGACCCGCGCCAGCGGGCGCGGGTGGCCAACGCTGGTTGGAGCCGGTGGACGCCGTTCAACGCCGTCGCGATCGCCGCGCACCTGGCCGGCGGCGTCGTCCTGCTCAGGGCCAACAAGGGCCGCGTGAAGGCGCAGAAAGGCGTGCTCGCCAACACCAACGTCAAGCTCGGGCTGACCGCAGCTGCCCTCGGCGCGACCGGGTACGCCCGGATCGCCGGTCAGAAGATGATGAACGCTGGCGACGTGCCGGTCGCCGGTGGCACCGCTTCCCTGCCCTCGACCCCCCCCGAAGTTGCCAAGGCGCAGAAGCAGCTCAAGGCGCTGCAGTGGGCGATCCCTGGCCTGACCGGAGCGGTGCTGGCCTCGTCGGCCCTGCACGAGGAGCAGCAGCGCCCCGCGCAGGTGCTGAAGGGCTCCCTGCAGGCATTGCCCGGCCGCGCTGCGACGGCTGCTGGTGGTCTCGCCAACTCGGCCGCGACCGCTGCGGGTGGGCTCGCCAGCTCGGCCGCGACCGCTGCGGGTGGGCTCGCCAGCTCAGCCGCGACCGCTGCGGGTGAGCTCGCCAGCTCAGCCGCGACCGCTGCGGGTGAGCTCGCCAACTCGGCCGCGACCGCTGCGGGTGGGCTCGCCAGCTCGGCGTACGACAAGGCCAAGGACTCGCTGCCGAGCAACTGATCAGTCCGAAGGCCCGCGCCCACACTGAGGTGCGGGCCTTCGCGCGCACCCCCCGGGGTGATCCACGGAAGGTTCTGCGCGTCCCCCAAGAGCGGTGTGGTGCCCCGGTTTCCGTGGATCACCGGACGAGCCGGGCTCGGGTCATGACCCTGGCTCAGAGCATGTCGCCGACCAGCACCGGCTCTGCCGTGAGCTCGACCCCAAAGACCTCGCGCACCCCGTCTCGCACCTCCCGGGCCACCGCCAGTAGATCGGCCGTGTGCCCGCCGCCGCGATGCACGAGAGCGAGGGTGTGCTTGGAGGACAGGCCGACCGGACCATCGCCGTGCCCCTTGGCGAACCCGGCCTGCTCGATCAGCCAGGCGGCGCTGACCTTGGCGCGGCCGCCGGCCGCCGGCCAGCTCGGGGCGCCGGTCGGCACGTGTTCGAGCACCGGGTTGGTGAAGAACGACCCGGCGCTGCGGCTGTCGGGGTCGGCCGGGTCGAGGACCATGCCCTTGCCACGGCGCAGCGCCAGGACAGCCTCCCGCACCGCGCCGGCCGGTGCGCGAGACCCCAGCTCGACGCCGAGGGCGCGGGCCAGCTCGGCGTACCGGACCGGTGACCCGGGACCACCCTCGGTGAGGGCGAACAGCACCGACAGCACGACCCACCGGCCGGGTTCGGCCTTGAACCGGCTCTGGCGATAGGCGAAGCCGCACTCCCGCGCCGGCAGGGTGCGGACCACGTCAGTTGCGGTGTCGAGCACCCGCACGAGGGCGACGGTGTCGGAGAGCTCCGAGCCGTAGGCGCCGATGTTCTGAACGGGGCCGGCGCCCACCGTGCCGGGGATGCCCGACAGCGCCTCGAGGCCGACGAGACCGTCCGCCACGCAGACGGCGACGAGGCCGTCCCAGTCCTCACCGGCAGCCACCTCGAGCAGCACCCGGCCGTCGTCGCGCCGCCCGGACAGGCCGTGGCTGCGGACCAGGACGACGGTGTCCACGCCGGCGTCGGGCAGGACGACGTTGCTGCCGCCGCCGAGCACCAGCGCCCCGGGCAGGGAGCGGACGGCGGTGACGAGCTCTGCCTCGTCGTACGCCGTGACGAGGCGCCGGGCGGGGCCGCCGAGGCGAAGGGTCGTCAGGGGGGCGAGGGGGACGTCCGAACGCTCGAGCACCCGGTCAGGTTAGGCCGGGGCAAGGACGGTGCGTCGGGTCTGCCGCCGGCGTTCGCCCACCAGGTCAGCGGTGAAGACCACCAAGGCGAGCCAGACGAGACAGAAGCCGGCCAACCGGGCCGGCCCGAGCGGTTCGTGGAACAACAGGACACCCAGCAGGAACTGCAGGGTCGGCGCGAGGTACTGCAGCACGCCCAGGGTCGACAGCGGCACCCGGTTGGCGGCGCCGGCGAAGGCCAGCAGCGGCACCGCCGTGACCACACCGGCCAGCGCGAGCAGCAGCGGATGGGCAAGCCCGTGCCCGGTGAAGGTGGCCCGACCGGTCACGCCCAGGCCGGCGAGGAACAGCCCCGCGACGGGCGCGAGCACCGCCGTCTCAACGGCGAGCGCCGGCACGGCCGCAACCCCCGCCTGCTTCTTCAGCAAGCCGTAGAAGCCGAACGAAAAGGCCAGCACCAGCGCGATCCAGGGCGGCCGGCCGTTCTCGATCGTCAGGACGACGACCGCCACCAGCGCTGCGCCGACGGCGAACTTCTGGGCCGGCCGGAGCCGCTCGCCGAGCACGACGACACCGAGCAGCACCGACACCAGCGGGTTGACGAAGTAGCCGAGCGAGGTCTCCAGGACATGGTCACTTGTCACGCCGTAGATGTAGGTGCCCCAGTTGATCGCCACCAGGACGGCGGCCGCACTGAGTTTGGCCAGCCGACCGCGATCGCGCACGACGTCGCCGACCGCCGACCAGCCGTGGGTGAGGCGCAAGAGGACGACGACCACCACGAGCGACCAGAGCACCCGGTGGGCGAGGACTTCGAGGGCGCCGGCCGGGGCCAGCAGCGGCCAGTAGAGCGGGAACAACCCCCACAGCAGGTAGGCCAGCGCGCCGTACGCGGTGCCCCGACGAGACTCCCGCAGGGCTATGTCATGCACCCGGGCAGCCTACGTGGGCTCGACGGCCCGCCATCGGCCAGACTGTCGGCTCGACGTGCGACAAAGGGGGCAGGGCGGATGAGCGAGCTGGCGGGTGAGCTCGAGCGCGAGCAGGCCGTCGTCGACCGGGCGCTGGCCCGGCTCGAGCAGCTGCGGGCCGATGCGCTGCGCCGCGAACGGGAGAGCCTGCGGCCGACCGGCGGGTCCCCGCAGGCGGTCTACGAACGCGACGTCACCGCCCTCGCCGCGGCCGCCCGGCGGGTGGATCTGGACGCCGCCGGGGAGGGCCTGGTGTTCGGCCGGCTCGACGTGCTGGACGGCGCACCCCTGCACGTGGGCCGGCTCGGCATGCGCACCGAGGACCAAGAACCCATCGTCGTCGACTGGCGGGCGCCGGCCGCCGCACCGTTCTACCAGGCGACCGCTGCCGAGCCGCTCGGGGTCGTGCGGCGGCGGACCATCAGCTGCCGCGGTCCGGTCGTGACCGGGATCGAGGACGAGCTGCTGGACCCCGACGCGCCCCTGGACGGCACCGTCGTCGTGGGCGACGGCGCCTTCCTGGCCGCTGTCTCCCGCGAGCGCGGACCGCAGATGCGCGACATCGTGGCGACCATCCAGCGCGAGCAGGACCTCGCCGTGCGGGCCCCGGACGACGGCGCCCTGGTCGTCACCGGCGGTCCCGGCACCGGCAAGACTGCGGTCGCCCTGCACCGGGTGGCCTACCTGATGTATGCCAAGCGGGAGTGGTACGCCCGGCGAGGCGTCCTGGTGGTCGGGCCGTCGCCGGTCTTCATCGACTACATCGGCGCGGTCCTGCCCTCGCTCGGCGAGACGAGCGTGCGGCTGTCCGACCTCGGCTCGCTACCTGTCCTGCCCCGCGGCCTGACCGTCAACGGCTACGACGAACCGGCCGTCGTCGCGCTGAAGGGCTCGGCCCGCGCTGCCCGGCTGCTCGGTCGCGTCGTCCGCCACCTCGCCGGTGCTGCCCGTGTGCCGGACCTCGAGCTGACCCACTGGGGGGTCACCTTCACCGTGCCGGCAGGCGATCTCATCCGGCGGCGACAACAGGTCGGGCGTTCCCCACGCAGCCACAACGCCGGCCGGGCCGCCTTCACCAGCGGGGTCGTCGAAGCCGCCTGGCGGGCCTGGGAGCGCCGGCCGCAGGCGGCCCGCCCCGAGCCGGGGGACCGCGAGGACTTCGGCAACTGGCTGCGCACCGACCCGACGTACACGACGACGATCGAGGCGGCTTGGCCGGTGTTGGTGCCCGCCCAGGTGATCGAGGCCCTGCGCAGCGGGGTGGTGCCGCTCGGCCGGGTGGGCGGCGGGCTCTACACGGCCGGCGAGCTCGAGCTGCTCGGCCGGTCCTTTCCGAGCACCTCGCTCAGCGCGGGCGACGCCGCCCTGTACGACGAGCTGGCCTCGATCCTCGGGCCGCCACCGGAACCCGAATCCGATCCGGACGACGAGTGGGACGAGCTCGTCGACCTCGACGCCCGGGCCCGGGCGAGTGAGGTCACGACGTTCGCCGACCGCAACCGCAGCGCCTCAGCCTCGCTGGCGGGTGACGCCGACTACCGCACCTACGCCCACGTCGTCGTGGACGAAGCGCAGGACGTCACGCCGATGCAGTGGCGAATGCTCGGCCGGCGGGCACGGGGCGCCACCTGGACGATCGTCGGCGACTGGGCGCAATCGGCCTGGCCCGATGTCGACGAGGTCCGCACGGCAATGGACGACGTGCTCGGCAAGGCCCGGGTGCGGGCCTCGGAGCTGACCACGAACTACCGCACCACGACCGAGGTGGCGGCGCTCGCCGCCCGGGTGCTGACCCGGATCGACCCGGCGGCGGTACCGCCGGCCGCGGTGCGGTCGACC
The DNA here is from genome assembly GCA_043747515.1 of Frankiales bacterium. Lineage (GTDB taxonomy): Bacteria > Actinomycetota > Actinomycetes > Mycobacteriales > SCTD01 > JAYSQK01. Next base: position 5,114 of record JAYTOZ010000014.1, read on the forward strand.
GGCATCGAGCCCGTTTGGATGAAGGCCGCGGATCTGCTGGCCGCGCTGCCCGCCGCCGTGGCCGAGCTCCTCGAGGCGGTCACCGGCACCGTTGGCGTCGTCTGTCCGCATGCGCTGCTCGCCGCCGCGCGGTCGGCCCTCCCGCTCGACCCGCGGCTGTCGATCGTCGACACCTGGCAGGTCAAGGGGCTCGAATACGACGGCTGCCTGGTCCTCGCCCCCGAGGTCATCGCCACCGAGGCGCTCGG
>JAYTOZ010000015.1:0-1623 GCA_043747515.1 Frankiales bacterium
ACGCAGGACTGGCAGGGCCAGGTCGAGGTGTTCAAGGGGCTCTACCGCGAGCGCCGTGACGCGATGCTCGACGAACTGACCACGCAGATGCCGGCGGGCACGTCCTGGACCCGGCCGGCCGGCGGCTTCTACGTCTGGACCACCCTGCCGGCCGGGCTCGACGCAAAGATCATGCAGCCGCGCGCGCTGACTGCCCGGATCGCCTATGTGCCGGGGATCGGCTTCTACGCCGACGGCGCCGGCCGGCGCGAGCTGCGGCTGTCCTACTGCTTCCCCGAGCCGGACCGGATCCGCGAAGGCGTCCGGCGCCTGGCCGGCGTCGTCGAGGCCGAGTTGGAGCTGCTGGAGACGTTCGGCCCGTCGCTGCAGGCCCGCTCGACCGGCGCCTCGACGCCGTCCCCCGACCTGCTCTGACGGTCGGTCCGGCCGCCATGCCGTCTGCCAGCCACGCCGCCGGCCCGGTCAAGCTCGCCCCTGCCCGGTCGAGCCCCGCCCCTTGCCCGTTCGAGCCAGCCGCCGGGCTGCCTGGGCGGGCGCTCAGGCCGGCGGGGCGCCCTGGACGATAGCGGCGATCCGCTGCAGGTCCTCGAGGGTGGCGAACTCGATCGTCAGCCGACCCCGGGTCCGACCGATGTCGACCTTGACCCGGGTCTCCAGCCGGTCTGAGAGCGTCGCGGCCACTTCGCGGGCCTCCGGTGGGACGAGCCGTTTGCCGCGGGCCGCCCGAGCCGGCGTCGGTGCGTCCTGCCCGGCGATCACAACGGCCTCCTCGACGGCCCGCACGCTCATCCCCTCGGCCACGATCCGGGTCGCCATCGCCTCCTGCGCCGCCGCGCTGGCGAGCCCGAGCAGGGCACGGGCATGGCCTGCCGAGAGCACGCCCGCGGCGACCCGGCGCTGCACCGCCGGCGGCAATTGCAAGAGCCGGATCGTGTTGGAGATCTGCGGCCTGGACCGGCCGATCCGCTGGGCCAGCTGCTCGTGGGTGGCGCCGAAGTCGGCCAGCAACTGCGCATAGGCGGCCGCCTCCTCGAGCGGGTTGAGCTCGCTGCGGTGCAGGTTCTCCAACAGCGCGTCGCGCAGCATGACGTCGTCACCGGTCTCCCGCACGATCGCCGGGATGGTGCCAAGGCCCGCCTCGCGGGCAGCGCGCCAGCGTCGCTCGCCCATCACCAACTCGTAGCGCTCGCCGCCGAGTGGCCGGACCACCACCGGCTGCAACAGCCCGACCTCGCGGATCGAATGCGCCAGCTCGCCCATCGCGCCCTCGTCGAAGTGCGTCCGGGGCTGCAGCGGGTTGGCGGTGATCGCCTCCAGCGGCAGCTCGGCGAAGCGCGCGCCGGCAACCTCATGCAACCTCGGCGCGACATCGTCGGCCGGTCTGGTGGCCGGCCCCTGCGGGATGAGCGCGCCGAGGCCGCGGCCGAGGCCACCGCGCTTCGGGCTGGTCACGGGCCGGCCGGCGCGGCGCCACGCAGCGCGATCTCGCGCGCGGCGTCGACGTAGGCGAGCGCCCCCCGTGAACCGGGGTCGTAGGTCACCACGGACTGGCCGTAGCCCGGCGCCTCAGACACCCGGACACTGCGGGGGATGGCGGTGGTCAGCACGACATCGCCGAAGTGG
>JAYTOZ010000016.1:0-11795 GCA_043747515.1 Frankiales bacterium
TCGGTGCTCATTTGGTCTCCTCGATGTCGGTGTTTGTCACGGTCTCGGCCTGACGTGAAACAGGCCAGTCCGACCCGAACCCCGCTACCGCGCCCACCAGGTTTGCGAAGGCCCCGTGCTTCGACGCACCTACCGCCCCGAGCACAGCAGCGAGCATCGGATGATGCTCGACCAGCGTGGCTCGCCACGGCCGGTCGGCGTCCGTTCTGCTCTTGCGAGTTGACCTGCGAAGCCGCTGTCACGCGTATGGCGATCTTGTCCCCTCGGCGGGGCATAACCCCACACCTGGCGGGCTCTTTCGCTCGTTCACAGGCCGTGTCGGGACTACTGCTGCAACTGCGGGGTGGGCTGAGTATGCAGCCGAGAGGTTGTCCTTGTGAATCAGCAGACGCTTCTGAAGCGACATGACGCTCAACCTCATCTTGCACGGTGACAATGCGTTGGCGCTGCCCACGTTACCGACTGGCGCTTTCACCATGATCTACGTAGATCCGCCGTTCACTACCGGCAAGACGCAGCGCCGTCAGTCTCTTAGGACGACGAGATCACCGGCGGCAGGGTCGGTTTCAAGGGCATGACGTCAGAGACGATCCGAGGCGAAGTCGTCGCTCACGATGATTCCTTCGTTGACCACTGGGCATTGCATGAACCCAGGCTGGCGGAGGCGTGGCGATGATTGGATCGCCGAGGCATGTTGTATCCACCCGCTACCGCAGCAACTTCCGCAGCGCCGCGTGCGCCGCCACGACCGCCCGCTCACCGCCCACCATCCCAGGCATCGTCAGATAACCGTGCACCTGTCCCTGCGCCATCACCACCGTGGTCGCCACCCCATCAGCCCGCAGCCGCTCGGCGTACGCAAGACCGCCATCACGCAACGGATCGACCTCCGCCACCGCCACCACCGCCGGTGGCACCCCGACGAGCGACACCACTTCGTACGGCGAGACAAGTGGTGCGGCCCGGTCCTCGACGCGAGGCACCCAGCAGTCCGCGAACCAGCCGGAGTCGGCAGCGTCCAGCCCGGCGCCGGACCGGAATTCGCGCCACGACGGCCAGGCCCGCACCAGCGACACCGAGGGGTACACCAGCAACTGGCCGGCCAGCGGCAGCCCGGCGTCACGGGCCCGAAACGTCAGCGCGGCAGCGATCGCGGCTCCTGCGCTGTCTCCGGCGACGGCGACCGGCCGTCCCCACGCGAGGACCTCCTGCAGCACCGCCCAGCAGTCGTCCAGTCCGACGGGAAACCGATGCTCAGGCGCCAGCCGGTAATCGACGTCGACCACGACGGCCCCGACTTCGGTCGCCAGCCGGCGTACAACGAGTTCGTAGGTGACCGGCGAGCCGAGGACCCAACCGCCCCCGTGGACGTGCAGCACCACCGGCAGCGGGCCGTCCCCCGGCGGCGTGACCACCCGGACCGGCACCCCGCCCAGCGTCGTGTCTTGCGCGGAAGACACCCTCGGCAGAGCGACGCCCGCCCGGCGCCGCTGCTGCAGCCAGGCGTCCTGGGATCGGGCCTCGGTGGGCGACAGGGACGACAGCGCCGGCAGCCCGAGGCAGGCTTCGTCGGCGAGCAGCGCGGCGACGTCCGAGGCGATCGTCACCCAGGACCAAGACCGGGACCAAGACCGGAACCGAGACCACTCCCGGGAGCGAGCGGGTCGGCGTCGGCGTCGTGCTTGACGAGCAGCTCGTGCAGCCGGCCGTGCACGCCGGCGCCGGCCGCCAGCACCATGTCGTAGCCCGGACCGCGGCCCCGCAGGCCTGTCACGAGTGCGCCCGCCTCGCAGGCGATGAGCGCGCCGGCCGACAGGTCCCACGGCGAGAGCCCCTGTTCGAAGTAGGCGTCGGCCCGCCCGGCGGCCACCGCGCAGAGATCAAGGGCACCCGCGCCGAACCGGCGGATGTCACGGACCGCCGGCAGCAGGTCGGGGAGCAACCTGGCCTGCGCGGCCCGCCGCCGCTCGTCGTACCCGAAGCCGGTGCAGACGAGCGCCTGGCCCAAATCCTGGACGTCGGAGCAACGCAGGGACACGCCGTCGAGCACCGAGCCGCCGCCCCGGACGCCCTGCCACAACTCGCCCTTGGAAGGGTCGAAGACCACCCCGACAACCGCAGCGCCAGCCACCTCGACCCCGATCGACACCGCCCATTGTGGGATGCCGTAGAGGAAGTTCACGGTGCCGTCGATCGGGTCGATGACCCAGGTCGCACCGGACCTCGACGGGCGGGACGCGCCCTCCTCGCCGAGCACGCCGTCCGCCGGCCGCCGCCGTGCCAGCGCCTCGAGCAGCAACCGCTCGACCGCCTTGTCGGCAGCCGTCACGACGTCGGTGGGGCTCGACTTGGTGCTCTCGATCGCGACGCCGGCCCGCATCGACAGGGCGAACGCGCCGGCCTCGCGGGCCAGCTCGGTGGCGAGGGAAAGGGTTTGGTCGAGGTCCACGGGCGGAGTCTGGCAGCCCCGGGGTGGCACGACGCCCACCTGATGGAGTAGAACGGCGTTCGGTTTCGAGCCGTCCCGAAGGAGCCCCGGTGGACCTGCGATACAGCACACACGACGAGGACTTCCGCAGCGAGTTGCGGTCCTGGCTGGCGACCGCCCTGCCGCAGGAGATGCGCGAACGGTCGTACTGGGCCGGCAGGAGCGACCAGGAGCAGTTCCAGATCCGCCGCGACTGGGAGGCCGGTAAGGCCGAGGCCGGCTTCGCCGGGATCCTGTGGCCGACTGAGTACGGCGGGCGCGGTGGCACCCCGACGATGAAAGCGATCTACGACCAGGAGATGGCCGGCGCCAACGCCCCGACGACGGTCAATCCGCTCGGCCTCACCTTCCTCGCGCCGACCGTCATGCTGCTGGGCTCCGAGCAGCAAAAGCGCGACATCATCAAGCCGCTGCTGCACAACGAGGTCATCTGGTGCCAGGGCTTTTCCGAACCGGCAGCGGGCTCCGACCTGGCCGCGTTGCAGATGAAGGCCGAGCGGCACGGCGATGAGTACCTCGTCAACGGCCAGAAGATCTGGACGACCAACGCCATGCACGGCGACAAGATCTTCACGATGGCCCGCACCGGGCCGGCCGAGGGCAGCCGGCACGCCGGCATCTCGATGCTGATGGTCGACATGCACCAGGGCGGCGTCGAGGCCCGGCCGCTCAAGCAAATGACCGGTGCCAGCGAGTTCGGCGAGGTCTTCTTCACCGACGCGACCTGCCCGGTCACCGAGGTCCTCGGCGGTGAGGGAAACGGCTGGCAGACCGCGATGCTGCTGCTGAGCTTCGAGCGCGGCAGCTCCGCGATCGGGCAGTACACCGAGTTCCACAAGCAGTTCGACCAGGTCGTCATGCTCGCCCAGCAGGTCGAGCGTGACGGCAAACCGGCCGCGCAGGACCCGGTGCTCCGACAGAAGCTCGCCAGCAGCCTGATCGACCTCGAATGCCTGAAGTACCACTCCTGGCACATCCTGACCCAGACCGGCAAGGGTAAGGACCTGGGCTTCGAGGCCTCGATGACCAAGATGATGTGGTCCGAGGCCTTCCGGCAGATCTCCGACACCTACGAGGCGGTGCTCGGCACCGGCTTCCAGGTGCCCGACCCGCAGCCGGGGATGTCGATCGAGGAGCTCACCACCATGGCGATCTGGTCGCGGTCGTGCACCATCTGGGGCGGTTCCCAGCAGGTCCAGCGCAACATCGTCGCCGAGCGCGTGCTCGGCCTTCCCCGTTAAGGAGCCCAGCACCGTGGAGTTCGCCCTCACCGACGAGCAGCGCGCGCTGCAGGACGCCGTGCGCTCCTACCTGCGCGACAAGTTCGACCCCAAACAGGTCCGCGCGCTGTACGACGAGCCGGGCGGCGACGGCTCGCCGGCCCGCTTGTGGAAGGCGGTCGGGGAGCAGGGCTGGCTGGCTGTGCTGGTGCCCGAGGAACACGACGGGATCGGCCTCGGCCTGCTCGACGCCGCCGTGATCGCCCGGGCGTTCGGCGCCGGCACGGTGCCCGGCCCCTGGCTCGGCACCATCCTGGTCGGCGAGGCCGTCCGGCTGGCCGGATCGAAGGAGCAGCAGGCCGCGCTGCTGCCTCGGCTGGCCGCCGGCGAGGTCAAGGGCGCGGTCGCGCTGCTCCGGCCCGGTTCGGCCGGCACACCACCCGCAACCGCCACAGCAGGGGCCCTTTCCGGCGATCTCGGTCTGATCGAGTACGCCGAGCTGGCCGACACCCTGGTCGTCGCCGCCCAGGACGGGCTGTACCTGGTCGACCCCCACGGGTCCGGCGTGACGATCAGCGGCCACGAGGCACTGGACCGCACCACCCGCCTGGCCACCGTCGTGCTCGACGGCGCCCCTGCCGAGCTGCTCGACGGCGGCGGCGATGTCCTCATCGAGCTGCTCGACCGGGCTGCGGTGCTCGTCGCCAACGACCTCGTCGGGATCGCCCGCAAAGCGCTCACCGACACCGTCGAATACGACAAGACCCGGGTGCAGTTCGGTAAGCCGGTCGGATCGTTCCAGGCGATCAAGCACGATCTTGCCGACCTGCACGTCAACATCACGATGGCCGAGCACGCCGGCCTCTACGCGGCGTACGCGCTGGACTCCTGCGCGGACGACCGGCAGCTCGCGGCCTCGATCGCCAAGGCCAAGGCCGGCGATGTCGCCAACGCCGCGGTCGGCGCGATGATCCAGTACCACGGTGGCATCGGCTACACCTGGGAGCACGACGCGCACTTTTACTTCAAGCGCAGCAAGCGGCTCGAATACGCGTTCGGCGACGCCGCCCAGCACCGGGAGCGGATCGCGACGCTGGTCCTCGACAGTCCCCTGGCCGTCGGCGGTCCGGCCGGCAACACCCCCGGTGGCACGTCGGACATGCAGGGCACCGGCCTCGCCGCGGGCGCGGTGTGAGCGCCGCCGGCAAGGTCGCGCTGCTCACCGGCGGCGCCTCCGGCTTCGGCGCGGAGGTCGCCCATCAGCTGTCCCGCCGCGGCGACAGCGTCGTGCTGCTCGACGTCGACGTCGAGGGCGGCGAACGGGTCGCCCGCGAGGTCGGCGGTCACTTCCTGCGCTGCGACGTCTCGTCCTACGACGAGGTGATGGCGGCCACGGCCGACGCCGAGCAGGTCCACGGCCGGCTCGACCTGATCTTCCTCAACGCCGGGATCGCCGGTGGTTGCGGCGTCGACGAGGACTTCGAGCTCGCGCTCTACCGGCGGGCGATGGGCATCAACCTCGACGGCGTGGTCTTCGGGGTGCACGCTGCGCTGCCGGCGCTGCGTCGCCGCGGCGGCGGGTCGATCGTGTGCACCGCCTCGATGGCGGGGCTCACCGGGGCGGCCTTCGACCCGATCTACGGCGCCAACAAGCACGCCGTCGTCGGCCTTGTCCGGGCGCTCGGCCCGACGCTCGCGCCGCAGGGGATCACTGTCAACGCGTTCTGCCCGGGCTTCGCCCAGACAAAGATCATCGGGCCGATAGCGGAGATGCTGCAGGCCAGCGGGGTGCCGATCATCGGTGTCGAGCAGGCCGGCGAGACCGTGCTCCGGATGTTCGACTCGACCGACACCGGCCAGGCCTGGTTGCTGCAGGCCGGCCGCGAGGGGGAGCCCTACCGGTTCCGCGGGATCCCAGGGCCGCTCAACCCCGACGGCAGCAAGGCCAACCCGGCCGACCCGACCGGCGTGCCGCAGCCGTAGACCTGTCGGCCCCGCGGTGATGCCGGCAGCCATGTCCTGGTGATCACCAGAAGAGGCGGCTGGCTGGGGTTCAGTGGGCCAGCAGGGACGAGGGGGACAACTCCCCGACGCCACCGTGACCGGACAGGCCGAGCTGCAGGTCCAGGTCGGCCAGGAAGGCCTTCAGGACGTGCTCGACGCCGACCTGGCCGTCGAGGGCGAGGCCGTACACCCACGGCCGGCCGAGCAGCACCGCCGCCGCGCCGAGCGCCAGCGCCTTGACGGCGTCGGACCCGGTCCGCACCCCGGAGTCGAACAGCACCGGCAGCTCCCCCGCCGCGGCGACGATCCCGGGCAGGGCGTCGAGCGAGCCGATCGCGCCGTCCACCTGTCGGCCGCCGTGGTTGCTGCAGATGACCGCGTCGACCCCGGCGTCGAGGGCTCGGCGTACGTCATCGGGGTGTTGCAGCCCCTTGAGCACGATCGGCAGGGTCGTCTGGGACTGCAGCCAGCCCAGGTCGTCCCAGGTCAGCGCCGCGTTGTTGAACATCGCCAGGAAATGCAGCACCGCGGCGTTCGGATCCGCTTCGGGCGTCGCGACGAGGCCGGCCCGAAACGCCGGATCGGACACGTAGTTGGCGATCCCCTCCCCGCGCAGGAACGGCAGGTAGGCCGCGGACAGATCACGCGGCCGCCAGCCGAGCTGCCAGGTGTCGAGGGTCACGACGAGCGCGGTGTAGCCACCAGCCTGGGCCCGCGCCACCAGCGACGCGGCCACGTCACGGTCCTTGGGCCAGTAGAGCTGGTACCACGCAGGGGATCCGGCCAATTCGGTCTGCAGGTCCTCCATCGAGGTGGAGGAGGCCGTCGACACCACCATCGCCAGCCCCAGGGCCGCGGCTGCCCGGGCGACCGCCCGCTCGGCATCGGCGTGCACGATCGAGAGCACCCCGACCGGGGCGAGCAGCACCGGCGCCGCCATCGCAGTGCCGAGCACCGCGGTCGACAGGTCCCGTTGCGCCGGGATCCCGCGCAGCATCCGGGGCACCAGCCGCCACCGGTCGAACGCCTCGCGGTTGGCCCGCATGGTCTCCTCGCCGCCGGCGCCACCGCTGACGTAGCCGACCGCGCCCGGCGTCATGACCTGCTCGGCCGCGGCCTGCAGCTCACGCCAGCCGAAGGCCATGGTCGGCTGCTCGCCGAACAGTCCCTTGAGGTAGACCTCGTTCTGGAAATCCGCGAATGCCGTCATCCCCGCAACCTCTCACAGGAGCGCCCGTGATCGACCCGGCTGGCAAGGACCTCAAGCGTTATCTGACCGAGGACCCCGGCGGTCCCGTGGTGATGCTCAACCTGCTTCGGTTCCTGCCGGACGGCGGACGCGAGCGCTACGCCGCCTACCTCGCGCACTTCCGCGAGCACAGCGCGCGGTTCGGCGCCGAGGTGCTGTACGTCGGGACAGGGTCGACCAGCCTGGTCGCCGAACCCGGCCAGGCGTGGGACGCCGTGCTGGTGGTGCGTTACCCGGACCGGCGAAGCTTCTCGCAGATGGTCGCCGACCCGGCCTACCACGAAGGCACGCGCTTGCGCAGTGGCGCCCTGACCGAGGCAGTCCTGCAAGCGACCGTCCCGTGGGAGCTTCAGCGGTAGCGGGCGGCCAACCCCAGCACGAGCCTGACCTACCAGTCCGCCTGGTTGCAGGAGAACACCGCGTCGTAGAGCGCCCGGCCGCCCTGACCCGCGCCGTCCCGGCAGCGGTAGAGCGCCGCCGCGGGCACCGCATCGAAGGAGTCGGTGATGTCCTTCTTGCCGTCGCCGCCGTCGGCGGCGCTGAGCCGGCTCACGCGTGCCGATGGGCCACCCGGGCGGGGAGTCCAACGGCCGCCGTCGTGGCACCCGGCACGGCGGCCACGGCGAGCGCGCCCGCAGCCAGGTGTGCGCCGGTCGGCCTCGGCCCGCGCAAGCTCATGCGCACGCCCCGGCCGTCGCTGTTGAACTGGTAGTCATCAGTGCGTGCAACCCCTTCGGCTGGCGAACTGCTCCGGCTTCCTCGGTGACCGGATGTCGGCCCTGTCCGAGGTGCTCAACGACGGACCCGTGGATGTCGTGACCGGTGACTACCTGGCTGAACTGACGATGCTCATCTTGTTCCGGTCCCGCCGGAAGGACCCCACCCGGGGCTACGCGACGACCTTTCTGCGCCAGCTCGAGGACGTGCTCGGCCTGATCGGTGAGCGCGGCACGCAGATCGTGGTCAACGCCGGCGGCCTCGCCCCCGCCGCCTGCGCCGACGCGGTCCGGGCCCTCGCCGACCGCCTCGGCGTGCCCCTGCCGGTGGCGCACGTCGAGGGCGACGACCTGCTGGCCCGCGTCGCCGGGCTCGAGCTCCCCAACCTCGACACCGGTGAGCCGCTCGGCGCCCGCACCCCGCTGACAGCCAACGCCTATCTCGGCGCGTGGGGCATCGCCGCTGCGCTGCGGGCCGGCGCGCAGGTCGTCGTGACCGGGCGGGTGACCGACGCCTCGCTCGTGGTCGGCCCGGCGGCAGCCCATTTTGGCTGGGCCCGAGACGCCTGGGACGCCCTCGCCGGTGCGGTCGTGGTCGGCCACATCCTGGAGTGCGGCACCCAGGCAACCGGCGGCAACTACGCCTTCGTCGCCGAGGAGGTGGCCCAGCCACTGCGAATCGGCTTCCCGGTGGCCGAACTCGCCGCCGACGGCTCGGCCGTCATCACCAAGCACCCCGGCACCGGCGGCGCCGTCACGGTCGGCACCGTCACCGCCCAGCTGCTCTATGAGATTGCCTCCCCGGCGTACGCCGGGCCGGATGTCGTCGCCGATTTCACGACGATCACGCTCGCCCAACTAGGGCCGGACCGGGTGTCGGTGAGCGGGGTCCGCGGCGGCCCACCGAGCGGGCGGCTGAAGGTCGCCCTGAACATGCTCGGCGGCTGGCGCAACACGATGGAGTTCGTGCTGACCGGGCTCGACATCGACGGCAAGGCCGCGCTCGCGCTCGCCGGGCTGCGTGCGGCGATGCCCGCGGTGCCGGCGGTGTTCGAACACCGGTTGGTCCGGCTCGACCGACCGGACGCCCAGACCAACGAGCAGGCCGCCGCGCTGCTGCGGGTCACCGTCAAGGACGACGACCCGCAGCTGGTGGGCAGGGCGTTCAGCGGGGCCGCCGTCGAGTTGGCCCTGGCCAGCTACGCCGGCTGCACACTGACCAGCCAGCCCGGCGATGCCACGGCGTACGGCGTGTACTGGCCCGCGCTCATCGACGCCGGCCAGGTCGAGCACGTCGTGGTGCACGCCGGCGGCCGCCGCGAGGTGATCCCGCACACACCGTTGCCTGCCCCGCCGATCATGGATGTCGTGCCGGTCGCGCACGCTCAGCCGACCCGCACAAACTCCACGATCGCCGGGCAAGGGGGGATCGCCGGGGAAGGGGGGACGACCCGGCGGGTTCCGCTGGGCACCGTGCTCGGTGCCCGCTCCGGCGACAAGGGGGGCAACGCCAATGTCGGGTTCTGGGCGCGCACCGCCGAGGCCGCGAGCTGGCTCGACAGCTGGCTCACCGAGGACGCGTTCCGCGCGCTCCTGCCCGAGGCGGCCGGGTTGGCGGTCCAGCTCTACCGGTTGCCCAACCTGCGGGCCGTCAACGTCGTCGTCGTCGGCCTGCTCGGGGAAGGGGTGGCGGCCAGCACCCGCTTCGACCCACAGGCCAAGGGCCTGGGTGAGTACCTGCGATCGCGCCACGTCGACATCCCCGTCGGGCTGCTCGGGTGAGCGCGCAGCCCTGGGACGTCGTGGTCGTCGGGGCGGGGCCGGCCGGTGCCGCAGCTGCCCGCGCCGCCGCGTCGGCCGGCGCCCGGACCCTGCTGCTCGAACGCGAGCAGGTCCCCCGTTACAAGCGCTGCGGCGGCGGCCTGATCGGTGCCTCGCAGGCGGCCGTCGCCGAGGCCGGCATCGACCTCGGGCCGCTCGCCCGGCAGCAGGTCGGGCGGATCACCTTTACCGACAACGGCCGGCGACCGTTCAGCCGGACCGCTCCGGCCTTCCTGCCGATGGTCCTGCGCGCCGAACTCGATGCCGCGCTGGTTGCGGCTGCGGTTGAGGCCGGCGCAGTGCTGCAGACAGCCACCACCGTCACGGCGTACGACGAGGTGGCCGGTTTCGTGCGGCTGACGACGCGTGACGGCTCGCTCCGGGCCCGCGCCGTGGTCGGGGCGGACGGCTCGCAGGGCCGGGCCGCGGCCCACGTCGGTGTCGTCTGCGGGCAGGTCGATCTCGGGCTCGAGGCCGAGCTGCCGATTCGGCCGGGCAGTGACTGGGCCGGCCATGTGCTGCTCGACTGGGGTCCGGTGCCCGGCTCCTACGGCTGGGTGTTCCCTAAGGGCGACACCCTCACCGTCGGTGTCATCGGCGACCGGGCCTGCGGCGCGGCCGTCCGGGACTACTACCGCAGCTTCGTGGCCTCGCTCGGGTTCGACCTGTCGACCGCGCTCGTGGACGGGGGGCACCTCACCCGCGTCCGTGCCGCCGGGTCGCCGCTGCGGCGCGGCCGGGTGCTGGTCGCCGGCGACGCAGCCGGGCTGCTCGAGCCGTGGACCCGCGAGGGCATCAGTTTCGCGCTGCGGTCCGGTCGGCTCGCCGGTCACGCCGCAGCCACCGACCCGACGTCCTACGCCGGGGCAGTGGAAGCCCTGCTCGGTCCGGAGATGGCAGCCGGGCGCCGGGCGCTCGCCGCGTTCACCCGCCATCCCGGCGCCGTGCACGGGGTGCTGCGAGCCGCGCCGCCGGTGTGGCCGTTGTTCGTCCGCCTGGTCAGCGGGCAAACCGCACTGGCCTCCCAGCTCGAACGAAGGTCGGTCCGCCTGCTCGTCCGGGCCCTCGGTGGGTAACCATTGGGCAAAGACCTGCTGGCGTCGGAGTGACCTGGCGCCACTGGGGCACGAGGTCGTCAACCCCTGGATGGAGGAAGCGTGCCGAACCCTGTCCCGCACACCCTGGTGATCGGTGCCGGCCCCGCCGGGCTGACCGCGGCCTATGAGCTCGTGAAGGTGGGTGCGCCGGTGACCGTGCTCGAGGCCTCGGACGCCGTCGGCGGTATCAGCCGCACCGTCGAGCGCGACGGTTGGCGTTTCGACATCGGTGGGCACCGCTTCTTCACCAAAGTGCCGGAGGTCGAGCGCCTGTGGCACGAGATATTGCCGGACGAGGATTTCCTGATGCGGCCGCGGATGAGCCGGATCTTCTACGACGGCAAGCTGTTCGACTACCCACTCAAGGCCAGCAATGCCCTTCGCAACCTCGGGATCGTCGAGGCCGTCCGGTGCATGGCGAGCTACGGCCTGGCTCGGCTCCGTCCGCCGACCGACCAGTCCAACTTCGAGGGCTGGGTCGCGGCGCGGTTCGGCTGGCGGCTGTACCGGATCTTTTTCAAGACCTACACCGAGAAGGTGTGGGGGATGCCGGCGACCGAGATCCAGGCTGACTGGGCGGCGCAACGGATCAAGAACATGTCGCTGATGACGGCCGTCGTCCGGGCCCTGCTGCCGTCGAAGAACAGCAAGGACGTCGCGAGCCTGATCGAGGAGTTCCAGTACCCCAAACTCGGCCCCGGGATGATGTGGGAACGCTGCCGCGACGCGGTGCAGGCGATGGGCGGCAAGGTGCGGATGCACACCTGGGCGCAGACGGTGCATCACGAAGGAGGCCGGGCGGTCGCGGTCACCGCGGTCAGTGAGGGCGGTTCGACCCGCTACGACTGCGATGCCGTCGTGTCCTCGATGCCGCTGTCCGAGCTGGTCCTCGCCATGCAACCCCCCGCCCCCGCGGATGTCCGAGCCGCCGCGCGCGGCCTGCGCTACCGCGACTTCCTGACCGTCGCGCTCGTCGTACCCGAGCGCTTCAGCTTCCCCGACAACTGGATCTACATCCACTCCCCAGACGTGAAGGTGGGGAGGATCCAGAACTTCGGGTCATGGTCGCCGCACCTGGTCAAGGACGGCCGGACCTGCCTCGGTCTTGAGTACTTCGTCAACGAGGGTGACGAGCTCTGGACGGCCACCGACAGCGAGCTCGTCGCGTTGGCCAAGCGCGAGTTGTCAACCCTTGGCCTC
>JAYTOZ010000017.1:0-2906 GCA_043747515.1 Frankiales bacterium
AACAAAAGTGTCGAAGCCGGCGCCTGACCTGCCCACCAGAGCGAACCCACGTCCGCGGAGTTACACCGGACCCGGAACGCGCCCATCGACGGGCTGCCATCGCGGTGAGACACGCCTATCGTGGAGATGTGTCACAGCCGGAACCGCCAACTGACATGCCTCAAGACCCGCCGCGGCCGACGGTTGACCGGTTTGTGACCCCGCCAGCTCTCGTCACGGTCGGTGGTTCGTCGTGGGTGCGTCGGGTCACCCCGGTTCTGGGTGTGGCAGCGTTGCTGGGTCTGGGTGTGACTGGGGCCGCAGACGGTCCAGGCAGCTGGGCGACGTTCGCGACGTTGCTGCTGGCGTTCTTGCTCGCTGCGGTGGCCTTATCTCGTGTTGCTGCCGTGCTGCTCCGACTGCTGTGCGGAGTGGGTGCGCTGCTGTCGGCGATGGTGCTTGGCGTCGTGCTGGTCAACAGCTACTACAGCTACTACCAGTCGTGGGGTGCGCTTTGGGCGGATGTCCGCGCCGACAACGGTGTCTCGGCGGCGCCGGTGCTGGTCCCGGTGGTGCGCCCCGGTGTCGGCGGCGGCGGGCGCGGATTCTCGGGTCGGGGTCGCGGTGAAGGTCGGGGTCGGCTGGTCTCGCTGTCCATGCCGGGTACCGTCAGCGGCGTCTACGGACGTGACGCGCTGGTCTGGCTGCCACCACAGTACGACGACCCGCAGTTCCGCACGCGACGCTTTCCAGTCCTTGAGTTGCTGCATGGCGATCCGGGGGGTCCCCGGAGTTGGACAAACGGACTGCACCTGGTGTCCGTGCTTGACCGGGTGTACGCCGCCGGCGCGTCCCCGCCGATGGTTGTGGTGATGCCTGACGTCAACGGTGGCTTCCACGGTCAGCAGTGCCTGAACCCCGTCGACGGTCCCAAGCTCGACACCTACTTGACTCACGACATCCCGGCGGGCCTCGCTGACCAGGTCCGCGTGTTCCCCCCTGGTCGGCGCTGGGCGGTCGGGGGGCTGTCCGAGGGTGCCTTCTGCGCGGCACGTCTGGCCCTGCGGGACCCGACGGCGTTCGGCGGCGTGGCCGTCATGGACGGCTACTTCCATCCCAGCCTCACCAGCGACCTACGGCGCCGGCTCTATGGCGTCCGGAGCGTGCCCGTTCGCGACAGCCCGACCGCGATGTTGCGGGCAATGAGCCCCGGAAGCCCTTTGCCGGCATTTTGGATCATGGCCGGAACCGGCAACGCTCAGGATTACCACGACGCCATCTCGTTCGCGACGCTGGTTGGACGCCGAGAGGACCTCCGCTTCCTTACCGTCGTCGGTGGGAAGCACAGCACGCCAGCCTGGCGAGCCGCGCTCCCCGATCTGCTCCGCTGGTCCGCCGAAATCGTAAATGGCCATCCAGTATACGGTCAAAGCTCAGTACCCGTGTGAGAGGTCGCCGGGTGTCGTGCGTGCTCAGTAGGTTTGACCTCTGGGGTTAACCCTTGTCACGGGACTGCAAGCATGGTCTGTGTCCGAACTCCAATCAAGTCGGCCATAGTCGGCGCAACTGCTTCGCAGCCGCTCGCTGCGCGTCGTGGCTACTCCGTCTGGTCGACGTGGCCAACAAAGACTCCTGGCGTCATTCCTGGACCCGCCCGAACTGGATGCCCCTGATCGGTGTCTACGGCGGATGGCAGGTCACGTGCGCAGGTACTTCGACACGCGTCTGCTACTTCGACGCCAGCGTCCCCCTGAGTGACCGTTCACGGCGATCGCCCAGTCCTGCCGCTGTGAAGTCCGACACCACAACGAGCCCCTCGGGCCCGATGGCAGCCAGGAGATGGCCGTGATCACGTAAGTCGTCTGATTGTTCTTGACTGCTGAAAGACCGGCCACTTCCAATCTGGCACTGGCTCGACTTAGATGGCAGGTTTCGTACAGGTTCGGCGCGTAGGATCTGATTCCATGGCTTCGTCCGTTCCCGGAACGCCGGCGGTGAGCTTGCAAACGTCTGCTTCGACTGGCGCAAACCTGCTTCGTCGTGAACAACAATTCTGTCGGCAGCGGCTGGTTGGGGTCGTCGGGTCGGCATCCGGTGGTTTGCTCGGGTGCTGTGTTTTGGTGTGGGTTGGTGGGCGGGCTGCGCGTGTGCCAGGTGCCGTGCCGCCGTCGTCCTGGCTTGGCTTGCTCGGGGAGGGCGCGACTGGCGCCCCGTCACCGGTGGCAGGCGCGGTAGAAATCGTTGCGGTTGCGCTGCTGGTGCTGTGCTGGTGGCGCATCTTGGTGGGTGCTCGTCAGCTCAGCCCGCGGGTGGTGATGGCAGTTGGTGCCGTGTGGGCGACGCCGCTGGCCTTGGGTCCCCCCTTGCTGAGCTTGGACGCATATAGCTACCTGGCACAGGGTCGGCTTGCCGCAATCGGTCTTGACCCCTATCGGCATGCCCCGGCTGCACTCACCGATAGTGTGTGGCTGCAAGGCGTCGACCCTTTTTGGCGGCATTCGCTATCACCGTACGGGCCGCTGGCGGTGCTGCTCGAGCACACCGTGACGCTGACCGGTAACCCGGTCCTTTCACTCGTCCTGCTGCACCTGCTCGCGCTGCTGTGTCTGTCAGTGGTGGCGGCCTCATTGATGCGCCTCACCAATCCGTCCTACCGGTCGGCCGGGCTGCTGCTTGGCGTGGTCAACCCGCTTGTCCTGCTGCAGGTGCTCGGCGCTGCGCACTGGGAAGCGCTTCTGGTCGCGTTGCTCGCCGCTGCGCTGCTGGCTTGGCACAGGGCACACCCGCTGACGGCAATGTGTTTAGCATCGGCGGCTACTGCGGTGAAGCTGCCAGCCGGCTTCGCCGTGGCGGTGTTGCTGGTGACTTACGTGTTGGCAGCACGTCCCCGACGACGTCTGGCCGCTTCGGCGGCAGCCACCGCCGCT
>JAYTOZ010000018.1:0-3921 GCA_043747515.1 Frankiales bacterium
GGCAGGCTCTCACCGGTGACGGTGGACTCATCGATGTCGCTCTCGCCATCCTCAACGACTCCGTCGGCAGCGATCTTTGAACCGGGCCGGACCAGCAGCAGATCACCGACCACGACCTGGTCGGTAGGCACCTCCACCGGCTCGCCGTCACGCAACACCAACGCGACCGGCGGCGCCAGTTTCAGCAGCGCCCGGACCGCCTCGTTCGCGCCACCCCGGGCGCGCATCTCGAAATAGTGACCGAGCAGCACGAACGAGGTCAGGATCGTCGCCGCTTCGTAAAACACCTCGCCACCACCGGTGAAGGTGACCCCGACCGAGTACACCCAGCCGGCACCGACGGCGACCGCGACCAGCACCATCATGTCCAACGTCCGGGCCCGCAGCGCCCGGGCCGCCCCGGCGAAGAACACCCACGCCGAGTAGAAGACCACCGGCAGGCTCAGCACCAGCTGGAACACGTCGTCACGCCAGCCGAACGGCGCCGCCGCGGTGAAACCGAGCACATCCCGACCGATCCGGGACCACAACGTCACCGCAACAGCCAGCACCACCGCGACCAGGAACCTGTTGCGCATGTCGCGGACCATCCCGGCCATCGACATCTCGCCGTGACCACCGTGCCCCATCACCTGCGCCGGGCTGCCCATCCGGTCCGGCGCCGCACCACCCCCCATGTCCATGTCCATCGGCATGTCCTTCGGCATGTCGTGGCCCTTGTGGGACACCTGAGCAGCATCGTCAGCCTCGCGGGACGGGCACAGATGGTCCGGCACCGACTCCCCCCGGCAGTGGTAGCCGCAGTCCCGGACCCACCCCGCGAGGGCCCGGACCGTCGTACGGGCCGGGTCGTAGGTGACCGTTGCGGTCTGCGCCACCGGATTCGCAGTCACCGCCAGCACACCCGGCTGGCGACCCAGGACCGCCTCGACGGCACGTGTTTCACTCGCCCACTGCAGCCCGTCCAGCTCCAGCACGACACGGCGCTCATCACCCGCGAGTTGTGTGGACATCTTCTGGCTCCTTGATTTGTGCGACCGACATTGACATGCCGGCTGGCTCCGGGGCGCGCGCTCGCCCAAGGCGGTGCGCAGCGCTTCGACGGCGACCTTGGGGTGAGCCAGCCCGTGGTTGATACCCGGCATCTCCTTGTCGATACCCAGCAGCTCACAGACGACGTGCATCGCGCCTCGTACCGGGTACTCCACCGTGAACACGACGTCTTCCGGGATCTCGACGTCCTGGCCGAGCACGGCGAAGTTCGTCGAGCCGTTGGGCAGAACCGCGGCCGGTCCTCGACCGCGCGGGCCTCGAGATGACGGCTGACGTAGAGCATCAGCACCGGTGTGACGGCCGTGATCACCCTGATCTGTTCCAGCGCGTCCTCGAATCCCGGGTGGTGGCCGAGTTCGGTGAGGATTTCCTGCCCGGTGGCCTGGAACATGGTGGGGGTGATGTGATCATCTGGCTCATCGATGAACGATCCGTAGCCCCACAGGGTGTTGAGGTCCTCGGGCTGGCCGGCGAAGTGCGGCTGATGCGGCATCACGATCGATATCAGCCAACTCGAGTCCTTCAACGTCAACAGCGCGCCGGTGCCCGGCAGGTTCCCGGAGAACTCCTCGATCCGGTGCAAGAGCAGCGGGCTCCACATGGTGAGGGTGAACGACTCCCACCTGGCCTGGTCGACATTGCCATGAAACACCGAGGGCTGACCTAGGCCACCGGCTTTCTCGCGATGTTCTTCCACAGCGTCCAGGCGCCGACCCGCTCATCCTTCACCAGCTCCGGAGCGTGGCCGTCGTCACCGTAGGTCGCGTCGGCGGTCATCGACCCGATCGTCATGAACACCAGATCGTCGGCGACGATCTGTGAGGCGACTGGCTGACCGGCACGTTCCAGGTGCAGCCGCTCGACCCGCCGACCCATTCGATCCCAGACGAAGTCGGCATCGACCACGGTCGTGCCGTGCTCCACGACCACGCCTCGCCCGGTGAGCCACCGTTCGATCGGTCGCACGATCGAGTCGTACTGATTCAGCCGGATGCGGCGCGCCGTCCTGGACCCCGCCGCGCCCAGCCACCGGATCGAGGTGACCCGCGCAGCACCACCCGTCGACGACACGAGGCGCTGCACGACCCACTTCGGCACGCCGCGGACTGCACCGACCCGCGTCGCCCAACCGAGTCGGCACCAGGGCGCAGAACACCATCATCGCGACCGCCGGAACCCGAACCCGTGCCGCCCGACCACCCAGATGATTCCGCCCCGACCGGCCCAGCACCCACTGCGCCACACAGCCATGCCCGGAGCCGAGCCAACAGCACGACGGCGTGACCAGGCCAAACTGGCTCTGCGCAAGGACCGGCTGCGTTGCCCTTGCGCACCGGCGTCGCGACTCGTCACGGTGGCCGAGCTTCGTTGACGAAGGACTGCCGACAAGGCCGGCAAATGCGAGTTCAGGCAGCGACGCGGCCCTGCCACCACCGGACCGTCGCCGCAAGCCCGCCATGGAGCGGGGTCGGCCGCAACCCGAACACCTCAGTGGCCGCAGAACTGTGCAGGACGTCGGGGCAAGTTCGCTGGGGGGCCGTCTCGCCCAGCTCGCGGATCAACGGTGAGACCAGCCAGATCGCCCGCAGCGCGACATCCGGGATCCGGGATCCGGCCGACCTTGGCTGCCGGCGCACCTGCGAGCAGCGCCATCTGACTCAGTGCCTCACGTTGGGTGGTCGGCTCCGCCGAGGGCACGTGCCACGGTCGCCCCCAAGAACGACCATCGGTACCGAACACGGCAAGAATGCATGCCAGGTCGGGGATGTGGGTGAAGGTGAGCGGCATGTCCGGGTCGCCCAGCACCCGAACGGTCTTGCCCTGGAGCAGCCCCGGTACCGCCGGGAGGCCAGCAGGCCGGTGTCGACGACGCCTGGGCCGTAGAAATCCGACGCGCGGGCTTCGGTCACCCGAATCCGGCCGGCCTCGTCCAGGCCGGCGCCACTTTGCTCGGCGGTTTGCAGCAGCGAGGCGGCCAAGGTTGGCCAGCTCCGCACCCACTTGTCGTATGGCGGGTTGACGCAGTTGTAGACCCCGTCCGCTCCCGAACGGGCGGCGGCGGCGAGGGCCTCCTGGTCCGTTGCATCGAAGCTCAACCCCCGGGCCTCCTCGACGGCACCTCCACGACGGTTGAGCTGCACGACCTCCTGCCCGGCGTCCCGCAATTGCTCGGCGACACCGTTGCCGACAGCCCCCCGGCCCACGGTCACATGCCTGCCCATCGCGCACTTCCTGCTTCCTCGAGAGCTCGCTCTCGAGGAAGCACTCGACTCCCCATCGCGAGCTGTATCAAGAGCGGTGCTCTCGCTAGGCTGCCATGATGGAGACCAATCGCGAGCGCGTCCGCCGCGAGCTGGTCTCGCTCATCACCGACGCCGCCCGTCGCCAGCTCGCCGAGGTCGGCCCTTCAGCGGTCTCGCTCCGCGCGGTCGCGAGGGAGCTCGGGCTGGCATCGTCGGCCCTGTACCGCTACTTCCCGAGCCGGGACGCCCTGCTCGCCGCACTCATCGTTGACGGCTACGACGCGCTTGGCGAAGCCGCCGAAGGGGCCTCCTGCACTGCCAGGCGGACCCGCCCCGGCGCGCGGTGGCTGCAGGTCTGCCGGGCCTGCCGACGCTGGGCGCTTGAGCACCCGCATGAGTTCGCCCTGCTCTACGGCTCGCCCGTGCCAGGCTACGCCGCGCCCGAGACGACGACCGGCCCAGCCGGCCGGGTCGTCGCCGTGATGGCCCAGGTGCTTCGGGACGCGCACGGCACCGACGACCTGCGACCCCCGCGCCAGCAGATCCCGCACCTGCCCCTCGTCACGCCTGAGGTCATCGGCTTCGCCGGCTTGGCCCAGGACCCGGCGTACACAGACCTGGTCGA
>JAYTOZ010000019.1:0-5627 GCA_043747515.1 Frankiales bacterium
GACGTACCGGCCGGTTTCACGGCCGAGCAGCGCGACCAGCCGGGTGGCTTCACCGCCGATCCTGACGTGATGGACACCTGGGCCACCTCGAGCCTGTCCCCGCAGATCGCCGGAGGCTGGGAGGACGATCCCGAGTTGTTCGCGCTCGTCTTCCCGTTCGACCTGCGCCCGCAGGGCCACGAGATCATCCGCACCTGGCTGTTCTCCACCGTGGTGCGCAGCCACCTCGAGCACGACAGCGTCCCGTGGACCGACGCGGCCCTGTCCGGCTGGATCCTCGACCCGGACCGCAAGAAGATGAGCAAGTCGGTCGGCAACGTCGTCACCCCACTCGGCTTGCTTGAGCAGCACGGCAGCGACGCCGTCCGCTACTGGGCCGCGAACGGCCGGCTCGGCACTGACACCGCCTTCGACGAGGGACAGATGAAGGTCGGCCGGCGGCTCGCGGTCAAGCTTCTGAACGCGTCGAAATTCGCCTTGGCGTTCCCCGAAGCCGCCCCGGGCCCGGTCACCGAGCTGGTCGACCGGGCGCTGCTGGCCCGCCTCGCGACCGTGGTCGACGAGGCGACCGGCGCCTTCGAGGCCTATGACTACACCCGCGCCCTGGAGCGCACCGAGGCCTTCTTCTGGTCGTTCTGCGACGACTACATCGAGTTGGTCAAGACCCGGGCGTACGCCGGGGGAGCAGCCGCCGAGAGCGCCTCCCGGACCCTGCGGCTGGCGCTGGATGTCCTGCTTCGGCTGTTCGCGCCGGTGCTGCCCTTCGCGACCGAGGAGGTCTGGTCGTGGTGGAGGCCGGGTTCGGTGCACAGCCAGTCCTGGCCCGACGCCCAGGTGCTGCGCGACGTCGGCGGCGAGGGCGGTGACCCGGCGCTGTTGACCGTCGCCGGGGAGGTGCTCTCCCAGATCCGCAAGGAGAAGAGCACCAACAAGGTGTCGATGCGGGCCGAGGTCGACCGAGTCGAGGTGCGCGCGGTCCCCGAGCGGGCGGCACGCGTGCGGCAGGCCGAGGCCGATCTGCGGGGCGCCGGCGTCGCGGCGTGCTTTGAGGTCGTTGAGGTCGCCGACGCGGCGGCCGAGGGCGTCGACGTGACGCTCGCCGCGGCGGCAATCAAAGGAGCGCAGCAGGCATGAGCCTCGAGCGCGTGACGGCGGCGCTGGCCGGGCGCTTCCCGAGCGAAGACCGGATGGTGCCCGACCTCGACCGGATCACGATGCTCGTCGACCTGCTCGGCTCGCCGCAGCGCGCCTACCCGTCGATCCATCTGACCGGCACCAACGGCAAGACCTCGACAGCCCGGATGGTCGATGCCCTCGTGCGGGGCTTCGGTCTGCGCCCCGGCCGCTACACCTCCCCGCACCTGGACACCGTCACCGAGCGGATCACCATCGACGGCGACCCGCTGACGGACGACCGCTTCACCGAGGTCTTCGACGAGGTGCTGCCCTTCGTCGAGCTGGTGGATGCCAGCTCACCTGTGCCGGTGACCTTCTTCGAGGTGCTGACCGCGATGGCTTTCGCCGCTTTCGCCGATGCACCGGTGGATGTCGCCGTGCTCGAGGTTGGCCTTGGCGGGGCGTGGGATGCCACCAACGTGGTCCAGGCGCAGACCTGCGTGGTGCTGCCCGTCGGCCTGGACCACGTGCCGCTGCTGGGCAACACGCTGGCCGAGATCGCCGCCGAGAAGAGCGGGATCATCCACCCCGGGGCGACCGTGGTGCTGGCCGCGCAGCCGCCCGAAGCCGCCGAGGTGCTGCTGCGACGGTGCGCCGAGGTCGAGGCGACCGTCGCCCGCGAGGGCCTGGAGTTCGGCGTCGTGGACCGGCGGACCGCCGTCGGTGGTCAACTCCTGACCCTGCAAGGGCTCGCCGGGCGCTACGAGGATGTCTTCCTGCCGTTGCACGGGCCACACCAGGCGGCCAACGCGGCCGCCGCCCTCGCGGCCGTCGAGGCGTTCCTCGGCGGCGGCCAGGGGTCGCTGGACCCGGACGCCGTCCGGGAGGGGTTCGCCGATGTCAGCTCCCCCGGTCGGCTCGAGGTCGTCCGGAGCTCACCGACGGTGCTCGTCGACGCCGCACACAACCCGCACGGGATGGCCGCGACGGTGGCTGCCCTCGGTGACGCGTTCGCCTTCACCCACCTCGTCGCCGTCGTCGCCTGCCTGGCCGACAAGGACGTCCGCTCGATGCTCGAGGTCCTCGAGCCGGCTGTCGCCGCAATCGTGGTCACTGAGAACTCCTCGCCCCGACACCTGCCGGTCCAGGCGCTGGCCGAGCTCGCGCTCGAGCTGTTCGGGCCGGACCGGGTGCACGTCGAACCCCGGCTCGACGACGCGCTCGACACCGCGATGGCGCTCGTCGACGCCGAGGCGGCGTACGGCGGGGTCGGCGTGCTGGTCACCGGCTCGGTGGTGACCGCCGGCGAGGCCCGCACGCTGCTGCGGGTCCGCTGACCCGGCGTACCGCCCCGGTAGCCTGGTCGCCAGGCCATCCCATCGACGTACGGAGATCTCCGCAGTGACCACCGAGCGCACCCTGGTCCTCGTCAAGCCCGACGGCGTCCGCCGCGGCCTCGCCGGCGAGGTGATCCGCCGGCTCGAGGACAAGGGACTCACGCTGATCGCGATGGAGTTGCGAACCCTGGACCGCGCGACCGCCGAGGAGCACTACGCCGAGCACCGTGAGCGACCGTTCTTCGGCGAGCTGGTCGAGTTCATCACCGGCGGTCCGCTGGTGGCGCTCGTCGTCGAGGGCCCCAACGCCGTCGCCGGAACCCGACGCCTGATGGGCGTCACCAACCCGGTCGAGGCCACCCCCGGCTCGATCCGCGGTGACTTCGCCCTGGAGATCGGCCAGAACCTCGTGCACGGCTCGGACTCGTCCGAATCCGCTGCCCGCGAGATTGCGATCTTCTTTAAGCAGCTGTAGCGGCCAGGCGCAATGCCCCGGGGCGACCACTGCTCGATCGTCTCGGTGGGAGGAACCGCACACCTGAATTGGGTGACACGCGGAACAGCAGCCTTGCCGGCCCGGACGAGGACGTCTTGGTCAAGGCCGTCACCGTCGGCGATTACTCGACCTCCGCTGGGGGCTCACCCTCCAGCGGAGGTCGATGGGGCCGTTCGGCTGCACGCCCGTTGACCGTTACGATAAGAACTCCGCCGCTTCGAGAGGTCCGTTCCGGGCCCGCTGCGGCACGCCCCCGATCGCGGAAGGCCCCTCCCCCACATGGCGAAGTCCACCTCCATGTCGTTCCTCGGCCGTGACATGGCCGTCGACCTCGGGACGGCCAACACTCTGGTCTACGTCCGTGGGCGAGGCGTGGTGCTCAATGAGCCGAGCGTCGTCGCGATCAACACCAACACCACCGGCATCCTCGCGGTCGGCACCGAGGCCAAGCGCATGATCGGCCGGACACCGGGCAACATCGTGGCGATCCGCCCGCTCAAGGACGGCGTCATCGCCGACTTCGACACCACCGAGCGGATGCTGCGCTACTTCATCCAGAAGGTGCACAAGCGTCGGCACTTCGCCAAGCCGCGCATCGTCATCTGCGTGCCCTCGGGGATTACCGGGGTCGAGCAGCGGGCGGTCAAGGACGCCGGCTACCAGGCTGGCGCCCGCAAGGTCTACATCATCGAGGAGCCGATGGCGGCCGCGATCGGGGCCGGCCTGCCGGTCCACGAGCCGACCGGCAACATGGTCGTCGACATCGGCGGCGGCACGACCGAGGTGGCGGTGATCTCCCTCGGCGGCATCGTCACGAGCCAGTCGATCCGCACCGGCGGCGACGAGCTGGACAGCGCGATCATCTCCTACGTGAAGAAGGAGTACTCGCTGATGCTCGGCGAGCGCACCGCCGAGGAGATCAAAATGGCCATCGGCTCGGCGTTCCCGATGCCGGATGAGCCGCACGCCGAGATCCGCGGTCGCGACCTGGTCAGCGGGCTGCCCAAGACGATCGTGGTGAGCGCCGAGGAGATCCGCAAAGCGATCGAGGAGCCGGTCAACCAGATCGTCGACGCTGTCAAGACGACCCTTGACAAGTGCCCCCCTGAGCTCTCCGGCGACATCATGGACCGGGGGATCGTGCTCACCGGCGGTGGCGCCCTGCTCCGCGGGCTCGACGAGCGGCTCAAGCACGAGACCGGCATGCCGGTCCACATCACCGACAACCCGCTGCACAGCGTCGCCATCGGGTCGGGCAAGTGCGTCGAGGAGTTCGAGGCCCTCCAGCAGGTCCTCATCTCCGAGCCGCGCCACTAGCGGGACGTGCGCGGATCCCGCCTGCGGCTGGTCCTGGCCCTGCTGGTGCTCAGTGCTCTCACGCTCACTGCGCTCGACTACCGGCAGGGCGACGGCAGCCCGCTCGCGGCGGTACGCCGGGCCGTCGACACCGTGCTGGGTCCGGTCATCCGGGCCGCCGGTGGGGGAGCCGGGTCGGCTGGCCGGGCGCTCGGCAGCCTGCCTCGACTGAGCAGCTACCAGCGCGAGAACCGGCGCCTGCAGCGCGAGAACGACGACCTGCGCCAGCGCCTGCGGGCCACCGACGGCCTGCGCTGCCAGCAGCAGCAGTGGGACGGTCTGTTGCGACAGAAAGACTACGGCGGTTACACGGTGCTCCCGGCCCACGTCGTGGCTGCCGGATCGTCGTTCGGCTTCGACTTCACGGTGACCCTCGATGCCGGGGCCCGCGACGGCATCCGGCCCGACATGACGGTCGTCAGCGGGTTGGGGTTGGTCGGCCGGACCAAACAGGTCGGGCCGTTCACTGCCATCGTGGTGCTGCTCGCCGATCCGAAGTTCGCGGTCGGCAGCCGGCTCGCCATCGCCTCGTCGTTCGGGCTCGCGACGGGGCAGGGTCGCGCGCCGCTGACCTACCGGGTCGTCGGCTCCAAGCCGGTCATCCGGCCGGGGGACGTCCTGGTGACGTCCGGCTCGGGCATCTTCCAGCCGGGCGTGCCCGTCGGCACGGTCACCGGCGTGGCCCCCGACGCCAACGCCCTGACCCGCACGGCCACGGTGGCGCCGTTCGTCGACATCACGGCCCTGGACCTCGTCGGGGTCATCACCGACCGGACGCGCACGATCCCCCGGGTGCCGCTGAGCCCCATCCGCCCGGGCACCGAACGCTCGCCCTGCGGCGCGACGACGCCGGCGTCCGCTGCGCCACGGGCGTCCGGCCGGCCGACCACCGTGCCGCGGCCCTCCGCCCGGCCGACCACCGTGCCGCGGCCCTCCGCCCGCCCCGCTCCGTGACCGTCCAGCGCTTCCTGCTCGGGGCAGTGAGCCTGGTGACCGTGCTGCTGCTGCAGGTCACGGTGGTGACCAGGCTGCCCGTGCCGGGCGCGCCACCGGACCTGGTGCTGCTGCTGGTCGTCGCCTTCGCCCTGGCCGAGGGGCCACTGTCGGGGATCATCACCGGTTTCGTCGCCGGGCTGCTCGCCGACACCCTCGCCGACCATCAGCTCGGTCGGCTGGCGCTCGCATACGCCATCGCCGGTTGCGTCACGGGATTGCTCCAGGACGACACCGAACGCTCGACCGTGCAGCCCTTCGGGGCCGTCGCCCTCGGTGGCCTCACCGCGCTCGTGGCCTACACCACGGAGGGCGCCCTGCTCGGCGAT
>JAYTOZ010000020.1:0-6865 GCA_043747515.1 Frankiales bacterium
CGGTTGCAGGCGTTGTTCGGCTACGCGCCCGGCGAGTTCGTCCCGCAGATCTCCGAGGCGTTCAGCCGGATCCACCCCGACGACGGGGCGGCGGTGGACGCGGCCATCGCGGCGGCGGTCGAGGTGTGCGGCGACTACCGGGCCGAGTTCCGGGTGACGCTGCCGGGCGGCGAGCAGCGGTGGGTTTCGGCGCGTGGTCGGGCCATCGGCGGGGTGACCGGTGAGGCCGTGCAACTGCTCGGCACGGCGTACGACAGCACCGGGGCGCGCACCTCGCGGGACCAGGCGGCACACATCCTGGAGACGATGGCCACCGGTTTCGCGGTGATGGACCGGGAGTGGCGGGTGACCTACCTCAACGCCACCGGGGCCAAAGTCGTCGGCAGCGGCGCCAGCGACCTCATCGGCATGGTGCTGTGGGACGTCTTCCCCGGCCTCGAGGACAGCGACTTCGGCCGTCGCTACCACCGGGCCATGGACTCGGGCGAACCCGACCAGTTCGAGGCCTACTACGCGCACCTCGACGGCTGGTTCGAGGTGCACGTGGTGCCCAGCCCGGAGGGCCTGCATCTGTACTTCCTGGACATCACCGCCCGGCACCTCGACCGGAAGCTGGCCGCCGAGGCCGCCTCCCGGCTGGAGCTGCTCGCCACGGTCAGCGTGCAGCTCGCAACCACGCTGGAGGCCGAGGCCGCGGTCGCGTACCTGGCCCGGCTGGTGGTGCCGGCGATCGGGGACTGGTGCGTCGTGACGCTCGTCGACGAGGCCGACATCCCGCGCGATGTCGGCTGCTGGCACATCGACCCGGCTCTTCGGCCGGTATTGGAGCGCTACGCCGCTGTGCGCCTCGCGGCCCTCTCCGACACGTCGTTCGTGGCGCAGGCCCTGCGGACCGGCCGCCCGGTCCTCGTCCCGGCCGGCGCAACCGCGAGCGTCAGCACGGTCTTGGCCCCCGGTGAGGCGCGGGACCTGCTGGTGTCCATGGCGCCGGAGTCGGGGGCTGTGCTGCCGCTGCGGGCTGGTGGCCGCACCCTCGGCCTGCTCACGATCTTCCGGGGGGTGGACCGACCGGCGTTGTCCGACAGTGACCTGACCAGCGCGCTCGAGGTCGCCGACCGGGCCGGCCTGGCTCTCGACAACGCCCGGCTCTACGCCAAGCAGCGCAGTCTCGCCGAAGGGCTGCAGCGCAGCCTGCTCACCGAACCGCCGGAGCCCGACCACTGCGAGATCACGGTCCGCTACGTGCCGGCCGCCGAGATCGCCTCGGTCGGCGGCGACTGGTTCGACTCGTTCCTGCATGCCGACGGGGCCACCACGTTGGTCATCGGCGACGTCGTCGGGCACGACACCGCCGCCGCGGCCGCGATGGGGCAGCTGCGCGGGTTGCTTCGCGGCATCGCCTGGCATAGCGGCGCCGGGCCGGCTGAGGTCCTCAGCGGGCTCGACGCGGCGATGGAGGGCCTACTGATCGACACCACCGCGACCGCCGTCGTGGCCCGGCTCGAGCAGACCGAGGACGAGTTGGAGCGGGGCATCACCCGGCTGCGCTGGTCCAACGCCGGCCACCCGCCGCCCATGGTGGTGATGCCCGACGGCTCGGTCTCGCCGTTGACCTCGCTGGAGCCGGACCTGCTGCTCGGCATCGACCCCGGCACGCCCCGGGTGGAGACCCAGGTGGTCCTGGACCGGGGTGCCACCGTGCTGCTCTACACCGACGGGCTCGTCGAGCGCCGGGGCCAGGGTCTGGACGAGGGGCTCGCGCTCCTGAGGAGCACCCTCGCCGAGCTCGCCGAACTGCCCCTGGACGAGATGTGCGACGCGTTGCTTGCCCGGATGCTGCCCGACCAGGCCGAGGACGACGTAGCGCTGGTCGCATTGCGGCTGCACCGGCAGGACGGGCCGCGCCCGGCCGAGGCCGGCCCGACCCGGGTGCCGCCGGCGGTCCCGGAGGACCCGGCGTAGGTCAGCGCTCTGTCCCGTCCCGCATCGGCCACACCGACGTCCACGACCGGGTCGAGTCGCACAGCGCGAGCACCTGCGGCGGCAGCCGCCCCTCCACGACCTGCTCCAGGGTGGTCGTCTCGAGGACCACGCGCAGCGCGGCGCGGATGGCCACCCAGACGTCCTGCAGGCGCGCCGCCGGTGCCGCGTAGGTCAGGAGTTCGGGACGATGACCGTGCACGAGCGCCAACGGCCCGTCGATGACCCGGACGACGTCGGCCAGGGTGATGGCGTAGGACGGCCGGGCCAGCCGGTGACCACCGTCCGGTCCGCGCCGGCTCGCGATGACACCGGCTCGTCGCAGGTCGACCAGAATGCCTTCGAGGAAAGCCTGCGGGATCTCCTGCGCGGCGGCGATGTCGGCCGCCTTCACCGCAGCGCCGTCCTCGGCGGAGGCGAGCACGCACAACGCCCGCAGGGCGTAATCGGTCTTGGCCGAGATCTGCACGTCCTCAGCATGGCGGATCGCTCGCTGTTGACAACTGCGATCGACAATTGCAGCCAGGTCGGATGCCACGGCGCGGGGCGACACGCCGATCAGCAAGGTGCTGGTCCGGCGGCTGCGAGGGGATCTGCTGCGGATGCCCGCGGCCCGTCCCGGGCGCGGGGCGGCACAGGGCGAGCAGCGGCGCCCGCCGGCTCGGCGTACCGTAGGCGCCCGATCGACCCGAGTCCATGAGGAGCGCCCACGGTGACGGTGACCGCTGCCGCCCCGACGCTGACCGTCGCGGTCCGGATCGAGGGGTTGCGGCGCACGCACCCGGGTCGGCGCGGCGAGCCGGATGTGCTGGCCAACGACGACATCAGCTTCGAGGTCGCCCGCGGCGAGGTGTTCGGCCTGCTCGGACCCAATGGCGCCGGCAAGACCACCTTGGTGCGCCAACTCGTCGGGGTGCTCGCCCCGGACCGTGGCAGCGTGACGCTGCTGGGCCACCAGGTGCGGCACGCCGCCCGGCTGGTGGCCTGGCTCGCGCAGGAGGAGCCGGCGCTGGTCGAGTTGCCGGTGGGGCTGGCCGTCGAGACGACCGGACGGCTGCGCGGCTTGCCCCGTCGCGAGGCCAGGGCCGCGACCGCCGCACTGCTGGAGGAGTTGGGGCTCACCGAGCTCGCCAGCCGGCCGATGACGACCCTGTCCGGTGGCCAACGCCGGCTCGCGCAGGTCGCGACCGCGCTCGTCGCCGATCGGCCGCTGCTGGTCCTCGACGAACCAACCACCGGGCTCGACCCGGTTGCCAGGCGGGCCGTCTGGGCGGCCTTGCGGCGGCGGCGCGAGACGCTCGGGACGACCGTTGTGCTCGTCACGCACAACGTGCTCGAAGCCGAGGCGGTCCTTGATCGGGTCGTGGTCCTCGACCGCGGGCGGGTGATCGCCTGCGACACACCCGGCGGGCTCAAGGCCCTGGTCAGTGACGAGGTCCGGCTCGAGTTGGTCTGGCGCACCGATCCGCCGTACGACGAGCCGGTGGTCGCTGCGCTCGCGGCCCGTTCGCAGATCGCCGGCGGGCGGTGGAGCGCCCGGTTGCCCGCGCCCGAAGCCCGCGACGCGCTCGCCCGGTTGATGACCGGCCCGGCGCTTGCCGCGCTCGACGACTTCACCCTCGCAACGCCGACCCTGGAAGACGTCTATCTCGCCCTCGGTGGGCGCGACGACGACCTGGAGCGGGCGTGACCGACGTGGTCGCGCTCGGCCCCCGGCCCTCGGTCGGTGCCGCGCTGAGCGCCGTCTACGCCGGCCAGGTGAGCCGGGCCAGGGCCGCCCGCGGGCCGCTGCTGTTCGTTGCCACCCTGCAATCTGTGGGCATCCTGCTGCTGCTGCGCGGGGTCGTCGACGAGGGCAGCCGGACCACCAGCCGGCAGGTCGTCGCCGGCGCAACCGTGCTCGTCGTCGCGTTCGTGGCGCTCAACCTGCTGGCCCAGCGGTTCGGCATGTTGCGGGGGACGGGGGCCCTGGACTACTACGCCGCGCTGCCGGTGCCGGCCGCTGCCGTGGTGCTCGCGACGGCCGGGTCGTACGCCACCTTCACGATTCCCGGCGCGGTGCTCACGGCGGTCGTCGGGTCGCTGCTCTACGGGTTGCCGCTCGGCCACCTGTGGGTGCTCGTGCTCGTGCTGCCGCTGGCCGGGGCGTCGCTGGCCGGGCTCGGCGCGGCCCTGGGGCTGCTCGCGCCGCGGCCGGAGTTGGCGACGGTCGCCGGGCAGCTCGGCATGTCGGCGATCCTGTTCCTGGGGATCATCCCGCGGGACCGGCTGCCGGGGGTCGTCCAGGTCGTCCGGGCTGCGGTGCCGAGCACCTACGCGACCGACGCCCTCGCCGCGTCGTTCGGCCGGATCGACGCCGCCCGGCTCGCGGTCGATCTGGGGGTCTGCGCCGTCGTGGCGGTGCTGTCGCTCGGACTTGCGTCGTTGGCGCTGCGCCGAGCGATCCGCCGGTGATCGACGAGCGGATCGCGCAGCGGGAGCGGACCCGGGCCGACAGCTGGGCCTTTGGGATCATCGTGGCCGGGCTCGTGCTGCTCGGTGCCCCGGCCGGGTTGCTCTGGTCGGCCGTCTCGCCGCGGCTGACCGTGCAGCTCACCGCGGCCGGGCCCTCGACCGGCAACGTGGAGGGCAAGGCGTTCGTCGGCGCCGACGGCTCCTTCCTCGTGGTGGTGCTGCTCGTCGGGGTGATCTGTGGCCTGCTGGCCTGGCGCTACGCCCGGCGCAGCGGCCCGGCCACCGTGCTGGCCCTGCTGGTCGGCGGTTTGTTGGCAGCCAAGATCGCTGCCATCGTGGGGGTGCGCCCCGGCGCGACCGACGTTCGGCACATGCTCAGCGACCCGATGGCCCGCGGCAGCGTCGAGTTGTTCCTCAAGCTCCGCTCACCGTGGGCGATCGTGTTCTGGCCGGTGGGCGCACTCGCCGGCTTCCTGCTGCCGGCCATCGTCCGCCCGGAGTTGCTGGACTAGTTCGGGCTGATCGGGGTGCGGGTGAGTTCGGGCGCCGGAGCGGCCGCGAGAACCCGCAGGAAGACCGCCTCCCGGCGGAGCAGGGACAACTCGCGACGAAGCCGGGCGCGGCAGTCGGGTTCGGCGAGCAGGCCCTGTCGGTCGTCGAGGTCCAGCAGCATCGTCGCGGCGACCAGATAGCTCAGCACCAGTGGCTCGATCGGCAGGTCGGGCAGCTCGACCTCGCTCCCACTCGCACCGGACAGGGCCGCGAGATAGCCGCCGAACGACTTCCGCACCGCGGCGTCCAGCAGACCCGCCTCGGCCGGGTGGTCGTCGTCCTCGGGCAGCCACTCGACATCTGCCGTGAAATAGGGCTTATCGTCGTGCAACGTGGTCAGCCTGAAGCGGTCGGTGCCGACGGTCACCACGTCGGCCCGGCCGTCCTCGTAGGTTTCGACCTGTCGTAGTTGGGCGGTGCAGCCCACCTCGTGCAGCGCGGTGACGCCGTCGCCGCCGACCTCACGGCCCGCACGGATCGCCACCACGCCAAACCGGCGCTCATCCTCCGGGAGCTCGAGCAGGTCGCGGATCAACGCCCGGTAGCGGTCCTCGAACACGTGCAACGGCAGCACCAGGCCGGGGAACAGCACCATCCCCAGTGGGAACAACGGCAGGGGCCCGGGCATGGCGCGACTGTACGGCGGGGCATCGGCCGGCGTCGTCCGGGAGCTGCGCCAGGTGCCCCATTAGGCTGGCCCGATGCTGACCCGCATCGACCTGCGTGGTCGCCGCCACCACGATCCGCTGCTGCTGTTGCCCCGGGCGGCGCTCGATGTAGGGGCCGCGGGCGAGCAGGTGCGGCCCGTCGTAGAGGCGGTGCGCGACCGTGGGGCCGAGGCGGTGCGCGAGGCCACCGCTCGCTACGACGGGGTGCAGCTGACCGACCTGCGGGTGCCCGCTGCGGCGTTGCAGCAGGCGCTGGCCGGGCTCGACCCGGCGGTCCGGGCGGCCCTTCTCGAGGCGGCCCGTCGGGTCCGCGCCGTCAGCCGGGCGCAGCTGCGAGCCGACCAGAGCGTCCAGGTCGTCGACGGGGCAACCGTCACCGAGCGATGGGTGCCGGTCAGCCGGGTCGGGCTCTACGTCCCGGGCGGCCGGATCGCCTATCCCAGCTCGGTGGTCATGAACGCCGTGCCGGCGCTCGTCGCCGGCGTCGCGTCGCTGGCGGTCGCGAGCCCCCCGAAGGCCGAGTTCGGCGGCCTGCCCAATCCGGTCATCCTGGCCGCCTGCGCCCTGCTCGAGCTCGACGAGGTCTACGCCGTCGGCGGTGCGCAGGCCATTGCGATGTTCGCCTACGGCGTCGAGGGCTGCCGGCCCGTCGACGTCATCACCGGCCCCGGCAACGTCTACGTCGCGGCCGCCAAGCGGCTCGTGCAGGGCCGCTGCGGCATCGACTCCGAGGCCGGCCCTACCGAGATCGCCATCCTGGCCGACGACAGCGCTGTCCCGGCGTACGTCGCGGCGGATCTCATCGCGCAGGCCGAGCACGACCCGCTCGCCGCCTGTCTGCTGGTCACCCCGTCGGCCCGGCTGCTCGACGCGGTCGACGTCGAGCTCGCCAAGCAGGTGCCGGCGACCAGGCACCGCGAGCGCGTCGAGACGGCCTTCGCCGGGCAGAGCGCGCACGTCCTGGTCGAGGATCTCGAGCAGGGCCTTGAGGTCGTCGACGCCTGGGGCGCCGAGCATCTGGAGGTGATCACCGTGGATGCTGGCGACCGTGCCCGCCGGGTCCGCAACGCCGGGGCGGTCTTCATCGGCAACCACACGCCGGTCTCGCTCGGCGACTACCTCGCCGGCAGCAACCATGTGCTGCCCACCGGCGGCACCGCGCGTTTCTCGGCGGGCCTGTCGGCGCAGAGCTTCCTCAAGCGAATGTCGCT
>JAYTOZ010000021.1:0-1931 GCA_043747515.1 Frankiales bacterium
CGTCCTTGGGGTAGACGACCTGCGCGCCGCGGGGCATCGACAGCACGTAGTCGCTCAGCAGCGGCTTGAGTGCGAGGTATTGCGTCGTGCCGATCGTCACGACGACGGCGTCGGGGCCGCCGATGAGGCTGTCATGGTCGAGGATCCCCTTGTGGGTGTGGAACTGTCGGCCCACCTCGAGGGTGATTGTGTGCATCCGGCCCTTGGGGTCGGTGAGTTGTACCTGGTCGCCCGCGGCGAGGGCTCCGCGCCGTCGTGCTGCTCCTGTGGTCATCCGCGCAGAGCGTAGGCGCTCAGCTGCCGACGGCCGCCGCGACCTCGGTACTGACCAGCACCCGGGGTGGGTCGCCCGGCACGACGTACTCCTGCGCCGGGCACCTGCGCATCGCGGCGAGCAGGTCCTCACCGGCCAGTGAGGCATCGAGCAGCAGTCCCGGCTCGACCCGACGGGCGCCGTCGCCGACGGTCACCCAGGGCCGGCGTTCGACCGGGACGGCCGCGACGTAGGCCTCGCTGACGACGGCCTCGAGCCCGCCCGAGGAGTCGATCACCACCAGGGCGCGCGCGCCGACGGCGTGGGCCTGCCGGACCGCTTCGGCCAGCGGCATCGAGGAGGGGACGCCGAGCGCGGGCTTGGCGAGCCGGGCGACCGTGACCCCGGGCAGCCGCTCGATGATCTTCGAACGACGCAGGCTGGCCGTCGCCGCCGCGTAGATGTAGGCCCCGAGCAGGGCGGAGAACAGCACCCCGGAGATGCCGCGGTCGCCGTAGCCGAACTCCGGCAGCACGCCCAGCAGCACCACGGGGACGACGACGAGCGCCACCACCCGGCCGGCCCAGGCGCTCGCCCGGGTGGCCCGTTCGGCGTCGCCGCCGAGCTGCCAGACGATGCTCTTGAGCACCCGCCCGCCGTCCAGCGGCAACCCCGGCAGCAGGTTGAACGCCGCCACGATGCCGTTGGTGATCGCGATGCCCTCGCAGATGAGTTGCGGCAGGCCCTCGAACAGCGGCACGCTGGCGACCCCGATGCCGGCGAGCAGCAGCGAGACCATCGGTCCGCTGACGGCGACGGCGTACTCACGTGCGGGTGTCTGCGGCGGCTCGGTGATCTCGGTCAGCCCGGCGAGCAGGGTGACGGTGATGCTGCGCACCGGCAGGTCGAACGCGCGCGCGACCAGGCAGTGGCCGACCTCATGCAGCAGGACGCTGACGAGCAGCAAGACCGCGAAGCTCGTCGCCGCGATGTACGCCGAGACGGTGCCGACCCGGTCGACCAGCGGCGGGGCGCTGGTGACGACGATGAACGCCGCGAACAGAAACCACGACGGCGTCAGGTAGACCGGCACACCGACGACCCGGCCAATCTGGATGCGCCCCGGCGGTCGCGCCACTGCCTGCCGGGTCACTCGGTGAATCTATCCGGCTACCGGGAGCAGCGCCGACCACGCGACCCGACCGAGCACCGGCTCGACGTGTCGCAGCTGCAGCCCGTTCGCGCTTGCGGTGCGGCCCGCGGCGCCTTCGTCCGCGGCCACGGCGACGAGCCGGCCACCCGGGCGGAGCAGGCCGACCGCGACCGGCACGTCGTACGCCACGACAGCGACCACCACGTCGGCCGGCGGGGCGTCGACGAGGTCGCGGCCGCAGGCGGCCCGCAGGACCGCGCGCAGCAGGTGGCCCTCGCCCACTACAGCGACCGCGTCGCCCCGGCGTACGCCGGCGAGCGCGGCCGACACCGCGGTCAACTCGGCGGAAGCGGTATCTGACACGCTCTGCCCCCTCGGCCCGGCGACCAGCTGGATCTCGGCGAAGGGTGGCACGGCGGTGCGTTGGTGCTCGTTCACCTCGTTGACGGGTGGGCCGGCACGACTGGGCGCGGTCGCGCCGGGCTCCGGCCGGGTGCTGGACACCGGGGTGTGGGCCCGTTCGCG
>JAYTOZ010000022.1:0-4948 GCA_043747515.1 Frankiales bacterium
CCGGGCGAGGCCGCCCCCCACTCGGTTTCTTTGTCCTCCAGCGCATGTGGCGCGTGGTCGGTCGCGACGCAGTCGACCGTGCCATCGGCCAGCCCCACGCGCAGCGCATCGATGTCGGCCTGTGTGCGCAACGGCGGGTTGACCTTGTACGTCGGGTCGTAGGTCGCCGCAAGGTCGTCAGTGAGCAGCAGATGGTGCGGGGTGACCTCGGCGGTGACGTCCCAGCCGTGGCCCTTGGCCCAGCGGAGCAATTCGACGCTGCCCGCGGTCGAGACGTGGCAGATGTGCAGGCGTCCCCCGACGTGCCCGGCCAGCAGGCAGTCACGGGCGATGATCGCCTCCTCGGCGACGGCCGGCCAGCCGCCGAGACCGAGCAGGCTGGAGTTGATGCCCTCATTCATCTGCGCGCCGACCGTCAGCCTCGGCTCCTGGGCGTGCTGGGCGATCACACCGTCGAAGGCCTTGACGTACTCAAGGGCCCGCCGCATCAGGCTGGCGTCGTTGACGCAGTGCCCGTCGTCGCTGAAGACCCGCACCCGGGCGGCGCTGTCGGCCATCGTGCCGAGCTCGGCCATCTGCTCGCCGCGCAGCCCGACGGTCACCGCGCCAACGGGGATGACGTCGCAGTGACCGGCCTGCAGACCGAGCCGCCAGACCTGTTCGACCACCCCTGCGGTGTCGGCGACAGGGTCGGTGTTCGCCATCGCGTGCACCGCCGTGAACCCGCCGAGGGCGGCCGACAGGGTCCCCGTCTCGACAGTCTCGGCGTCCTCCCGACCGGGTTCGCGAAGGTGGGTGTGCAGGTCGACGAGCCCGGGCAACAGCACGCAGCCCGCGCCGTCCAGAACCTGCGCACCGGACAGGCCGGCGCCGATCGCGCTGATGGTCGGGCCGTCGAGCAGCACGTCGACCGGCTCGCCCTCGCCGTACAGCAGGACGTTCCGGAGCAGCCAGGTCACAGGTTTGCGCCTTCCTGGGTCGGGACGCCGATCGCCGGTTGGGAGCCGCCGAGCAGGAGATACAGCACGGCCATGCGGACACTCACGCCGTTGGCGACCTGCTCGACGATGGTCGAGCGCAGGCCGTCGGCGACCTCCGGGGCGATCTCCATGCCGCGGATCATCGGACCTGGGTGCATCACGATCGCGTCGTCGGCGAGGGCGGTCACCCGTCGGACGTCCAGGCCATAGCGGCGGGCGTATTCGCGCGTCGAGGGGAAGTAAGCCGCTCCCATCCGCTCCTTCTGCACCCGCAGCATCATCACCACGTCGCTCTTGGGCAGCACCGCGTCGAGGTCGTAGGACACCTCCGCGGGCCAGGCCCCGACGCCGACCGGCAGCAAGGTGGGCGGCGCGACCAGCGTGACATCGGCGCCCAGGGTGTGCAGCAGGAGCACGTTGCTGCGGGCCACTCGGCTGTGCAGGATGTCGCCGACGATCGTGACCTTGAGCCCCTCGATCCGACCGAGCCGTCGGCGCATCGTGTAGGCGTCGAGCAGGGCCTGCGTCGGGTGCTCATGGGTGCCGTCGCCGGCATTGACGACTGACCCGCGGATCCACCGGGAGAGGTTGGCCGGCGCGCCGGACCAGGAGTGCCGGATGACGACGGCGTCCGAGCCCATCGCCTCCAGCGTCAGCGCGGTGTCCTTGAGGGTCTCGCCCTTGCTGACACTGCTGCCCTTGGCGGCGAAGTTGATCACGTCGGCGGACAAACGCTTGGCGGCCAGCTCAAAGCTCGTCTTGGTCCGGGTCGAGTCCTCGAAGAACAGGTTGACGACGGTGCGGCCGCGCAGCGTCGGCAGCTTTTTGACGGTGCGTTCGGCGATCTGAGCGAGTTCCTCGGCGGTGTCCAGGACCAGGACGGCGTCGGACAGGCTGAGATCGGCGGCCGACAGCAGATGCCGGTTCACGCCCGGCCACCCGCCGGGCCGAGCAGGACCGCGTCCTCGCCGTCGGTTTCGGTGAGCCGCACGTGGATTGCCTCCCGCAGCGAGGTGGGGATGTTCTTGCCGACGTAGTCGGCCCGGATCGGCAACTGGCGATGGCCGCGGTCGATGAGCACGGCGAGCTGCACCGCCCTGGGTCGACCCAGGTCGGCGAGCGCGTCGAGCGCGGCCCGGATGGTCCGGCCGGAGAACAGCACGTCGTCGACGAGGACCACCAGCTTGCCGTCGACCCCCTCGGCGGGCAGGTCCGTCGACTCAAGGGCCCGCGGTGACTTCAGCCGCAGGTCATCGCGGTACAGCGTGACGTCCAGGCTGCCGGTCGGGACGCGGACGCCCTCGAAGGCCTCGATCCGACCGGCCAGGCGGCGGGCGAGCAAGGGGCCGCGGGTCGGGATGCCGAGCAGGACCACGCCGGTGCCGCCGCCGGTGTTCTCGAGCAGCTCGTGCGCCATCCGATCAACCATGCGGGTGAGCTCGGAGGCCGCGAGCACCTGGCGCGCTGCGGCGGGGTCGCCCGAGGTGGGTCGTTCCTGGGCAGCCGTCACCAGCCAGAGCTCCTTCCCCGCCTCACGGGACGGGCTCGATGGAGAAGTCCTGCGACCGTAGCAGCCCCCGCCTCGCCGACAGGCCCGGCCACACGGGGTGACACGGCAGTGC
Organism: Frankiales bacterium; assembly: GCA_043747515.1. GTDB lineage: Bacteria > Actinomycetota > Actinomycetes > Mycobacteriales > SCTD01 > JAYSQK01. The sequence continues at coordinate 2,603 of JAYTOZ010000022.1, forward strand.
TTGACCAGGACCTGGGGGCAGGCCTATCGTCACGGTCAGTAACCATTCGGCCCGGGGCGGGCCATCCTGGATCACCCAGAAGGGGGGCGCACCATGAGTGAGTATGCGAAAGCACTCGGTGGCCGGCTGCGGGCGATCCGGACCCAGCAGGGACTGTCCCTGCACGGGGTCGAAGAGAAGAGCCAGGGCCGCTGGAAAGCCGTCGTCGTCGGCTCCTACGAGCGCGGTGACCGCGCGGTGACTGTCCAACGCCTCTCCGAGCTTGCGGACTTCTACGGCGTACCGGTCGGTGAGTTGCTGCCCGAGGGCCACCTGGCGGCCGCAGCGCCCGAAGCCGCAGCCCGGATCATCATCGACCTCGAGCAACTGTCCAGCGTGCCCCGCGAGCAGGCCGCTCCGCTGGCCCGCTACGCCGCGACCATCCAGTCCCAGCGCGGCGACTACAACGGCCGGGTGCTGTCGATCCGGCAGGAGGACCTGCGCTCGCTCGCGGTCATCTACGACGCGTCGCCGAGCGCGCTCACCGAGCGGCTCATCGGCTGGGGCGTGCTGTCCTCCGACGCCCGCCGAGCCCTCGAGGTGTGACCGCTACACCGCCAGGGACGGCTTGAGCTGCAGGAGCCGGGCCAGCAGGCCGTTGACGAAGACCGGGCTCTCGTCGGTCGACAAGCTCGCGGCCAGCTCGACGGCCTCACTCACCGCGACCCCGTCGGGCACGTCGTCGCACCAGAGCAACTCAAAGACGCCGATCCGCAGCACCGCGAGGTCCACCGCCGGGAAGCGGTCGATCGTCCATGCCTCGGCGTACGTCGAGAGCAACTCGTCGATGCGGGCACGGTGCAGTGCGACACCCTCGACGAGGGTGACGGCGTACTCCGGCACCGGCGGGTCTGATTGGGCGAGCCGCTGCCGCAGCGTCTCCAGCGGATCGGTCCGGCGCTGGTCGGCCTCGTAGAGCACATCCAGCGCGCGCTTGCGGGCCTTGCTGCGGGCACCCACGCTACGCCGCCCACCCGCCGCGCCACTTCCGCGGTGATCTTGACGATCTGGTTGCCTGGATCGGGTTTTCGCCCACCTGATCGGCGCGGGCTGGTCGGGGGGTGGCGCGGGGTCGAGGAGCGGCGCGGGGGATTGTCAAGACTTGTCGTTGACGCGTCCGAGGTAACGCCCGTCGCGGGTGTCGACCTTGATCTTCTCGCCGGTGGTGAGGAACAGCGGCACCTGGATCTCCGCGCCGGTCTCCAAGGTTGCCGGCTTGGTGCCACCGGTCGAGCGGTCGCCCTGCAAGCCGGGGTCGGTGTGCTGCACGATCAGCTCGACGCTCGCCGGCAGCTCGACGTACAGCGCCTCGCCTTCATGGACCGCGACGGTCGCCGTCATGTTCTCCAGCAGGTAGTCCTTGACGGTGCCGAGGGTGACGGCCGGCACGTACATCTGGTCGAAGGTGTCGCTGTCCATGAAGACGTAGTCGGTGCCGTCGGCGTAGAGGTAGCTCATGGTCCGCTTGTCGACCAGAGCGACCTCGACCTTGGTGCCCGCGTTGAAGGTCTTGTCGACGACTTTGCCGGTCATCACATTCTTGAGCGTGGTGCGCACGAACGCACCGCCCTTGCCGGGCTTGACGTGCTGGAACTCGATCACCGACCACAGGCCGTTGTCGAGGCTCAGCACCATGCCGTTCTTCAGGTCGTTCGTGGAGGCCATGGGCAGGAAGCCTACCTAGCTACTGCGCGCGCCGGCGCTGAGCAGGCGACGCGAGGAGCGTCCTGCACGCGGCTGTGCGCGTTGGCCAGGGCCACGATCGCGGGGAATTATCTACTTTTCGAGCCCTTCAGATCGACAGCGCCCGGATCGCCGCGCGGTAGCCCTCGACACCGAGCCCGGTGATGGTGCCCTGGACCACCGCGCTCACCACACTGTGGTGCCGGAATTCCTCGCGAGCGGCCGTCTGCGACAGGTGCACCTCGATCACGTTCGCCACCAGACTCACCGCGTCGCGCAGCGCATAGGAGTAGTGGCTCCAGGCCCCCGGGTTGAGCACGACCTTCGCGCCGTTGTCCGCCGCCTCGTGGAGCCAGCCGAGCATCACCGCCTCGTCGTCGGTCTGCCGCACCTGGACGTCGGGGGCGGTGGCCTCGCACAGCGCCACCAACTCGGCGTACGTCGTGGTGCCGTAGATGTGAGGTTCGCGGCTGCCCAGGCGACCCAGGTTGGGGCCGTTCAGGACCAGGATCACAGGAACACCTCCGGGCCGCGATCCTTGCGAACCTCTTCGTACGCCGCGACAAGCAGCCCCGGATCTGGGTTGTCCAGGATCCGCGGCACGGCCAGGGCGTCGAGCACGAC
>JAYTOZ010000023.1:0-2254 GCA_043747515.1 Frankiales bacterium
GGTGCGTAACCCTGGCTGACGAACGTCTCGACCTCCTCGGGCCGGGCCGACTCGAGGAAACCCTCCAGCAGGGCACCGACGTCGCCGGAACGAAGTGGTCGCTCGACCCGCTCCATGCCGAGCATCAGCCCGAGCAGCAGCACGGGCAGCAGTAGGGCGACGGCGATCAGGGGCACCGCACCATGGTGGCCTACACCTGTCCCGGCGTACGCGGTCGGGGTGATGCTAGGCCGAGCGGCGCCGGACGACCGGGGTGAGCGGCAACGCCGACAGGCACAGCGTGGGCTGGGCGCGGTAGCGCGCGATGAGCTCACGGGTGGCATCTGCCTGCCGGGCATGCAGGGCGGTGCGGTAGGTCGAGAGTTGCTGCTCGGCCTCGGTCAGGTCGGCGTCGTGCTGGGCCCGGCCGTCGTCGTCACCAGCTGGCACCCGCCGGTCCCACAACTCGGCGAGGCTTGGCAGTGGGGGGATGTCGTCGATCGGCACAATCTCGACGAGCGCCCGGCGACCCGAGTCGACCCGGGCGTCGCTGAGCACCGGCCGCAACGTTGCTGCATCGAGCTGGCTTTTGCCGTTGTCCGTGCGGACGGTGTCGAGCCGGGCCTGGATGATCCGTCGCCAATAGGAGACCTTGTTCTCCTCCGCGCCGAGCGCGCTGCGATACCCGCGCAACTGCTCGAGGGTGAGATGGCGGAACTCCTCGCTGAGCTCGGGCAGCGTGCGGGTCGGCTGCCTGCGGGGCGCGGGTGGCCGGAAGGCGGCAAACGGTGGTGCGAGGGCGGTGCCCTGCGAATCCATGCTTCTCCAACCCGTGATCACATTGTGTGATCGACATCGGGAGGGTCGTCACGATCCGTGAGGGCCTTGAGGGACGTCACCGGAACGGGCGAGTGCCCGGCACCACACGTAGGCTGAGCTCGTGCGACGCAGCGACGAAAGCCGACCCGGCCTCGTCCGCCGGGCCCGGCGGATCAACCGCGAGCTGGCGCTGCTGCATCCCGACGCGCATTGCGAGCTCGACTTCAGCAATCCGCTCGAGCTGGCTGTCGCCACCGTGTTGTCGGCGCAGTGCACCGACCGGCGCGTCAACGAGGTGACGCGGAGGCTGTTCGCCCGCTGCCGGACAGCAGCGGACTACGCGGGCATCGATCGGTCCGAGCTCGAGGAGCTGATCCGGTCCACCGGTTTCTTCCGCAACAAGGCCACCTCGCTGATCGGTCTGGGAGCAGCACTCGTCGAGCGGTACGACGGGGTGTTGCCCGGCCGGCTGGAGGATCTCCTCACCCTGCCCGGCATCGGCCGAAAGACCGCCAACGTGGTGCTGGGCGATGCGTTCGGCGTGCCGGGCTTGACCGTCGACACGCACTTCGGCCGGCTCGTCCGGCGGTTCGGGTGGACCGAGGAACGCGACCCCGGCAAGGTCGAGGCGGCCGTTGCCACCCTGCTGCCGAGGGCTGAATGGACGATCTTCAGCCACCGGGTGATCTTCCATGGCCGACGGGTCTGCCACGCCCGCAGACCGGCCTGCGGGGCCTGCGCGCTCGCGCCCCTGTGCCCGTCCTACGGCGTCGGGGACACCGATCCGGTTGTTGCCGCGGGGCTCGTGCGGACCGCGGCGTTCTTCGCGCCCGCCGCTGCGCAATGAGCCGCATCAAGGTGCTGGCGTTGCTCGGGGTGCTCGCGCTGCTCGCGGTCGGCGTCACCCTGCGGCCGGGAAGCAGGTCTGCTGCGGTGGCGGCCGACCTCGGCCCGCTGCAGCGTCAGGCAGCGCTGGCGCCGTGCCCCCGGGGGTTGGGCCCGGAGCTGCCCGACCTGCGGCTGGCCTGCCTGGCTGGTGGCCCGGACGTGTCGCTGCGGGCGGCCCCGCCAGGCGTGCCGACGCTCGTCAACGTCTACGGGTCGTGGTGCGGTCCCTGCCAGGACGAGACGCCGCTGCTCGTCGCGTTTCACCGGGTCGCCGCCGGACGGGTGGCGCTGGTCGGGATCGACACCGAGGAGCCGAGCCGGTCGCAGGCCCTGCACTTCGTGCTCGACTTCGGTGTGCACTGGCCGGCGCTCGTCGATGACGACGGCGTGTTCCACCGCTGGATCGGTGGAGGGGTCCCGGTCACCTTGTTCCTCGACGCCGCCGGCAAGGTCGTCCATGTACGCCGAGAACCCATCCGGTCGCAGGCCGCCCTGCGTGCGGATGTCAAGACCTGGCTCGGCGTGACGGTGTGAGCCTGCCCGATTGGCTCGCCCCGCTTGCAGCTGC
>JAYTOZ010000024.1:0-3681 GCA_043747515.1 Frankiales bacterium
CTGACCGACCGGGTGCCGGCGAATGAGAAGGCCGTCGACGTGGTCGTCACCGCCGCCCACGGGGTGCTCGGCCGCTGGCGGGAGGCCTACGACGCGACCGACGTCGACCGGGCCCTCGCGCTGCTCGCCAGGGTCGGGCTGCGGGCCTTCGCCGGCCGGCGCTTCGGGACGCTGTCGGAGGGCGAACGCAAACGGGTGCTGTTGGCCCGGGCGCTGATGACCGACCCCGAGCTGCTGCTGCTGGACGAGCCGGCCGCGGGCCTCGACCTCGGTGCTCGGGAGGCACTGCTGCGGCTGCTGACCCGCCTCGCTGCCGACCCCGGCGCGCCGCCGAGTGTCCTGGTCACCCACCACGTCGAGGAGGTGCCGGTCGGGACGACGCACGCCCTGCTGCTCGCCCGCGGCCGGGTTGTCGCGGCCGGTCCGGTCGATCAGGTCCTCACCGGGCCGCTGCTCAGCCGGGCGTTCGGTCTGCCGCTGGTCGTGGAGTCCAGTGCCGGTCGTTACACCGCCAGGGCCGCGTGAGGCCCCGAAACGCCGGCGACCGCCCACCCAGCAGGGTGAACGGTCGTCGTACGACGGGACAGGGCTAGGCCAGCGTGCCGGTTTCGTCGACCCAGTCCACGGCTTTCTCGCGCAACTTGTCCTCATACGCCTTGGCGTGGTGGCCACAGAACAGCAGGTCGCCGGAGGACAGGACGACGCGAACATAGGCCTGCGCGCCGCAGCGGTCGCAGCGATCGGCAGCGGTCAGGGTCGGGGACGGGGCTGGTGGTGTCACGGTTCCGGTCACGACCTTAGAACACCACACTTCGAGCCATCGTTCCCACTCGAAGGGATGATGGGCGGCGTGTCGTTACCTGCCGATGTCTCCGGCCCGCTGACCGGTCTGCTCGTCGCCGACTTCTCGCGGGTGCTCGCCGGGCCGTTCGCGACGATGATGCTCGCCGACCTCGGCGCCCGGGTCGTCAAGGTCGAGGTGCCTGATGGCGGGGACGACTCACGTGGCTACGGGCCCTTCGTGTCCGGCCGGTCGCTCTACTTCGCCCGGGTCAACCGCGGCAAGGAGTCGGTCGTGCTCGACCTCAAGGACCCGGATGACCACGGACGGGCCGTGGAGCTTGCGACGCGGGCCGATGTCGTCGTCGAGAACTACCGGCCGGGGGTCATGGCGCGCCTCGGTCTGGGCTGGCCGGCCCTGCAGGCCGTCAACCCGCGGCTGGTCTACTGCTCGATCAGCGGCTTCGGACACACCGGCCCGTGGTCGATGCGACCGGCGTACGACGCGGTGGTGCAGGGCATGAGCGGGCTGATGTCGGCGACGGGCGTGGCCGACGGGCCGCCGACCAAACCGGGCATCCCGGTGGCGGATCTGGCCGCGGGGCTCTACGCGTTCGGCGGGATCACCAGCGCCCTGCTCGGTCGGGACCGCACCGGCCACGGCACACATCTGGACATAGCGATGTACGACGCGACGGTCTCGCTGCTGGAGGGCGCGGCGCTGTCCTACCTGGCGACGGGCGTCGACCCGGGCCGGATCGGCAACGCGCACTTCTCGATCGCGCCGTTCGACACGTTCGCGTGCGCGGACCGTGACATCACCGTCTGCGCGGCCAACGACGCGATGTTCGGCGCCCTCGTCACCGCGCTGGGGCTGCCGGCGCTGCTCACCGACCTCCGCTTCGCCAGCAACGCCGCGCGGCTTGACGCCAGGATTGCCCTCAAAGCCACCCTCGAAGGGGCGCTGCGGACCCGCCCGGCGGCGGACTGGCTCGACGTGCTGGCGGCCGCGGGGGTGCCGTGCGGCCCCATCAGCGATGTGGCGGAGGCGGTCGGATCGCCGCAGTCGGCCGCCCGCAACATGGTGGTCGACGCCGGCGGCGTGCCCGTCCCGGGCAATCCGGTCAAGTATTCGGCCTGGGCCGACCCGCCGACCCGCCGGGCGGCGCCCGGGCTCGACGAGCACGGCCGGGCGGTCCGTGAGGAGCTGGCGCCGCCGCGGCCCCCCCGCGCCGCCCCATCTTGACGACATGGTCGCCCCGACCGGCGTGTCGGCGACAACCTCGTCAAGATCGGCCCGGGGGCGGCCAGGTTCTCGGCCAGGTTGGGGCTCAGCGGCGGCCGGTGAAGCGGAACAGCGCTTCCCGCTCGGCGAAGTGCCGGTTCGAGGAAACAAGCTTTGCGGTCTCTGCAGCGCGCGCGGTGAGGATGTGCCCGACCTGGCTGCAGGCCCGCCCGAAGGTGCGGTAGCCCGGCTCGGTCACCAGCCAGACGGTGTGCCCACCTGCCCGGCGTAGGACCTCCTGGACGAACGCGGTGGGGGAGGCCGCGGCGTTGCGCTGGGCATAGTCGACCCAGTCGACGCGGTCGGGCCCGGCGAGGGTCGGGTAGACGACGGCGGCGGCGCCGGCCGGCAGCAGGTCGGCCAGGGCCGGCCCGAGCTGGTCCGGGCAGATCACCACGACATCACCGGGGGCCAGTCGCGACCGCAGGACGGCAGCGACCTGGCCGGCCTGGGTCTTGCGGTCGTCGAACGGGTTGCCGACGCTGCCGAGCAGGCCCAGTCCGACGGTGAGGCAGGTCAGCGCGATGCGGGTCCGGCCGGACAGGACCCGCAGGCCCAGCGCGCCGAGCAGCAGCGCGGGGGCGAGTGCGATCGAGCTGTAGCGCGGTGCGTAGCCGGCGCGCACCACCTGGCCGATCAGCAGGCCGAGCAGCAGCGTGCCGGCCGCGAGCAGCGCCAGATCGCCCGCGGTCCGGTCGCGGGGGCGGGCCAACAGGACGCCGGCTGACGTCGCACGGCCGAGCAGGGCAAGGACGAACAGGGCCAGCAGCAGCAGCGACAGCACCTGGCCGCCGCCAGACGACCCACCCGCCCACGCCGTCACCGTGTCGAGGGCGGCACTCAGCGAGGGTGCCGGCGCCCACGGGGTGCCGGTGTGCCGCACCTGGAACGCCAGGGTCGGCAGCCAGGGGAGCACCAGCAGCGCGCTGGCCGCCTGCGCCGCCAGCAGCCGGTGCAACCGGCGTCGCAGCAGGACCGCCGCGAGCGCGACCATCAGGAACAGCGACCAGTAGTGGGTGAGTACCAACGCCGCGCAGGCGATCGACACCCCCGCCAGCCGGCCCCAACTCGGCCGCTCGGCGGCCCGTAACAGCATCAGCCCGAGCAGGACGACTTCGAGGACGACCAGGGCATACATCCTGGCCTCGGTCGCGTAGTGCACGGCGAACGGCGAACTCGCCAGGAGCAGGATGGCCAGCCAGCCGGTCGCGCGATCGCGCAACCGGCGGCCCAGCAGCCAGACGGCCGGCAGCGCCGCCACACCGAAGCCGGTCGACAGTGCGCGGACCGCGGCGGCGGACGGGCCAAAAACAGCCATCCAGCCGTGCAGCAGCAGGTAGTAGACCGGCGGCGCGCCATCACGACGCAACGCAGCGGGGATCTGCTCCAGCGGCAGGCGGGCGATGTGCACCGACAGGGCCTCGTCCAGCCACAGTCCGGAGCGGGTCGTCAGCCGGGCCAGGACCCCGACCGTGAGCGCGACCGCAATCGCAGCCGGCAGGACCCGGGAGCGGTCGCCCGGCCCCGTCCGGATGCGGTCGCGCTCGAGGGTCTGCACCCCGTCAGGACGCCCGGGTTTCCGGCAAGGGATGGAACGGCGCCTCCCGGCCGGTCCG
>JAYTOZ010000025.1:0-1676 GCA_043747515.1 Frankiales bacterium
ACCGGCCTGCGGGTGGGGATCGTCACCGCGGCGTCCTTCGGCGACGCGCTCGGCATCGCAGTGCGCGGCGTCTGCTCGCTCGACGGCCTCGCCCAACCCGGCCGACCGACCCTCGTGGTCACCGACGCCCGTCGCCGGGAGGTCTACTGGGCGGCGTACGACGAGACAGGCGCCCGGGTCGACGGGCCGCACGTCGACACCCCGGCGGTTGCCCGAGCCGCCGCCGACGGCCGAATCGTGGTCGGTGACGGCGCGCAGCTCTACGCCTTCGACGGGGTGCTGGACCTCCCCCGCTGGCCCTGGGTGCCGGCGCTGATCGCCCGCGCACCGCTGACAATGGCGCCGGGGCCCCTCGTCCCGCTCTACCTGCGCCGGCCGGATGCCCAGGAGCCGCAGGTCCCGGTGGCGGCACCGCAACGTCGGTGAGCGACGGCCCGCTCTGGCTCGACGCCTTCCCGCACGACTGGGACGCCGCTCACGAACGGACCGTGCACGGCCGGTCGGGGACGGTCGTCTACTACCCCGGGGCCCGCCGCGACGGCGGTTCGGACGGCGTCTGGCTGCGGATCACCCCGCCGGGCCTGCCGTCGTGGACGGGGGTGTTCTCCTCCGACAATGTGCCCGGCCGGCTCAACGTCGTGGCCAGCTGGCCCGAGCCGCACACCCTGTTCGTGGCCGCCGGCGGTCCGCCGTACCTCGTGGATGTCCGGGATCCGGACCGATGGAGCCGCATCGATCGGCGGACCCGGCGCTTCGATGCGGTCGGCGGACTGGCCCTGCTGCTCGACCAGGACGTCCTCGCGGCGTACGACGGGGCAGGGCTGGCCTGGGAGAGCGACCAGCTCGGCCCGGCTGCGCAGTGGCTGGGCGTGCTCGACGACGAGGTGCACCTGCGGGCCGGTGGCCTGCGCCACCGGATCGATCTGCGGCACGGCCGGACCAGCACCGAGCCGATGCCAGGGTGAGCGCCGAGCTGGCCCGGCTGCGCTGGTGGCACCTGGACGAGGTGCTGGCGCTCGAGCGCTTGCTGTTCGGCGACCAACCCTGGACGGCCTACCACTTCTGGTCCGAGCTGGGGCAGGTGCAGACGCGGCACTACCTGGTCGCGCTGGACGCCGGACTGGTCGTCGGGTACGCCGGGCTCTGCGACCATCCGGACGAAGCCTTCGTCCAGACGATGGCCGTCGCGCCGCCCTACCAGGGCCGCGGGCTCGGCTCGCGGCTGCTGACTGCGTTGCTCGAGGAGGCGGCCCGCCGTCGCCAGCGCACGATCAGCCTGGAGGTGCGGGCCGACAACGGGCCGGCCCAGCGGCTCTACGCCCGGCACGGCTTTCGGCAGGTCGCGATCAGGAGGGGTTACTACCCCGGTGGCGTCGACGGCTGGGTGATGACCCGGACCTCGGGGGACCTGCCGCACCTAGGCTCGACCGGATGAGCGCCGAACCCCTCGTCCTCGGGATCGAGACGTCTTGCGACGAGACCGGGATCGGCATCGTCCGCGGCCGGACGCTGCTGGCCGATGCGGTGGCAAGCTCGGTCGAGGAGCACGCCCGCTTCGGCGGCGTGGTCCCGGAGGTCGCCTCCCGGGCGCACCTGGAGGCGATGGTCCCGACCGTGCACCGGGCGCTCGCCACGGCTGGCGTGCGGCTGGCCGACCTCGACGCGATCGCCGTCAC
>JAYTOZ010000026.1:0-5546 GCA_043747515.1 Frankiales bacterium
GACATTGCTGCTCGACGTGCCGCGAGTTGCGCACCGATGTTCTGACGGTCATGAGACGTGAGGTGCACCGTGCTGTCCACCGTGCTCCGCCAGGACTCGCAGGCTGTGGCGGACGTCGCGTCGAAGAGCCTGTGCCTGGCGCTCGGCCGCTGACCCGCCGACCGTCTTGCGTGTGGATCACGGATCGCTATGGGCGCGGCAGCCTGCTGAGCATGCGGTGAGGTGGGGCCGACCGCTGCCTCGCCATCTCGCCGCTCGGTGGGATGGCGGTCACGACGTCCGGCCGATCGCTGGTGGCGGCAGTCGACTCGATGAGCCGCCGGGCATACGGATTTCCGAGGGCAACCATAGGACCGGTGAACCATCGCCTTGCCGGCTGACCGCACACCTGGCAATGGATCCGGAGGGGTGCCGTACCCATGGGACAGTTGACCTCAGTCAAACCGTCCTCGTCACAGACATACTGATAGGTGACCACATCGATCTCCTTTCGAGGATGCGGACCGGTGGGCCTGATGAAGCACGAGTGGAGCCGTCGGCCGCGGCAAGCGGGCCTTTGGGAGCTCACGTTGTCCGCCTTGAGCGGGACCGGGGGACGCCAGTCGCTACCGGCTCAGTTACCAGGGGTATGGCGCCCACTCCTTGTGCTCACTCCAGCGTGACATGGGCACGTCCATGCCGCCCTCGACCTGTGCAGGGCCAGCGGCTGAGGGTCGGATGTCGATGTCGAAGATCGCCCGCGGCAGATAGACCGTGGCGCAGGCATTTGGGATGTCGACAACACCTGAGAGGCGGCCCTCGATCGGCGCAGAACCTAAAATCATGTACGCCTGGATGTCGCTGTACCCAAATTTTTTGAGGTAGTCGATGGCGTGCAGACAGGCTCGCTGGTAGGCCAGGAACGGATCCAGGTAGCGCTGTTCACCGGTGAGCGTCACCGACGTGCCGGAGAATGCCAGCCATTCGCTATAGAGCGGATCGGTGATGCCTGGCATGAAGATGGCATTTTCACTGACGCCGTAGGTCTGCATCCCCCCTTTGATGACGTCGACACCGAGGACCATGTAGCCACCCATCTCGATGGCCCCGCAAAAGGTGATCTCACCGTCGCCCTGTGAGAAGTGTAGGTCGCCGAACGAGAGATTCGCCCCATCCACGAACACTGGGTAGAAAACCCGTGTGCCCTTGGTGAAATTCTTGATGTCCTGGTTGCCGCCATTCTCGCGAGGCGGCGCCGTACGAGCCGCCTCGTTGGCGGCCCGATCGAACTCTGACCCCGATAAGGACCCGAGGATCGCGCTGTCCGGGTTTGGTGGGAGCGCCAAAGGTGGCACCCGGTTGGGGTCGGTTGCGATCAGATCAGTCTCTCGCTTGGTCCACTTGGCGAGGAGCTCAGCCGACGGCGCGGTGCCCATCAGACCAGGGTGCACGATGCCCGTGTAGGAGACGCCCGGGATGTGACGTGACGTAGCCACCCCACCTCGGAAGTCCCAGATCACCTTGTAGGCATCCGGGAACTGGTCGACCAAAAAACCGCCGCCGTTCTCCTTGGGGAAAACACCCGTGTAGCCCCAGCCCTGCCCGGAGATGCCATCGGTGTTCTCTTCGTCGCATGGGCCGATGTCCAGGATGTCCACGACCAGAAGGTCGCCAGGCTTGGCTCCCTCGACGCGGAAGGGCCCGCTCAGGACGTGGACTCCCGCCAGTGGGGCGTCGCGAACGTCATCGGCGGAGTCGTTGTTGCGGATGGCGCCGTCGAACCACTCTCTGCAGTCTGCCCGGAATGTGTCTCCGGCCTTGACTGTCACGTTGGCGGGCACGTCGGGGTGCCAACGATTGTGGCCGACGTATTGCTGGTTCGTGAAGGACTTGGTGTTGTCTAGCGGAAACAGATTCTTGGGCATAGCCCATCCTTTGTCTCGGTCGAACGCTGTGGATGCGGTGTCGGCTCGCGGAAGCCGGCCTGGGCGCCGTGACGCCTCGCGGCGTCGTCCTGGGCTGTCGCATCCGGACGAAAAGCGCACCGGACACGACCACCGCGAAGGCCGTCAGGATCGTCACGAACGGATTGGCGCTGATGATCAGGTAGGTCGGTGTGAGGATCTGCAGAAATCCCACACAGACGCTGAGCGGCGCTACCGACATCCCGTCAACCCAGCCAGGCAACATCGTGCCGTTTGTGAACAAGATGGCTCCGCCAAGAGCCCGACAGCCGCCATGTGGCTCCCCCTTTCGGGTAGCGCCGGGGGGCAGAGAGCCGCGCGGCCCAGCCCACGCGCCACTGATCATGAGCTGCCGAGCGAGCGTGCTCCTGCGGGAGGGCTTGGTCAAGAGATCCGCAGATCTGGTGATCAGCAGGACATCGGTGCACGACACGCCGGCGAGTCCCTGCAGCAATGTCCTGTTGATCATGAGACGGGGGCCCGCAAGGGGTGCGGTTTCGAGGCGCCGGTTGCCCGCTGACGTATCAGGGCGCACCCACGCAGATCTAGCTTTCCAGGGGGCCATTGGTCGGCGCTGCTGCGACGACGAGGCGAACGGGCGGGTGCGTTGACGAACTTCGTGATCAGGAACCAGACGCCGCAGCACGTCGAGCTGCACGGTGTGGACGACGACGACATCCTCAAGCTCTCGCCGCTGCAGGTCCGGCGGCTCGGCAGCCACCCCACTCGGCTGTACGGCGACGCGGCCACAGCCGCCCGGCAGGATCAAGCTGTCGACTGGGAGCCCGAACCGACCCAGAGCATGATCGTGCAGGTCGCGTCGGTGTTCGCTGCCATCGGCATGCTCGCCGGCCTCGTCGCAGTTGCGGCGCTCCTGGGCCGAAACGTCGTCGCGGCGATGGCGATCACCGGGTTCGCGAGCCTGTGCCTGCTGGCTGCCGCGCTGGCGATCCGGCGCGCCCGGGGGAGGTTGCTGCACGGCGTGGACCGGCTGGATCGCGAGCTCGAGCCGGCCCGCGAGGCTGCCGGCCTCGTGGAGTTGCTGCGCGACCTGGTGATCTCCTCGTTCCAGTACTCCGCGCTGGTGGTACTCGTCGTCGTGGGCGTCTCGGCGCCCGCTGCCGCGCTGTACTTCGGCACCGACCTCGCCCAGGCGGTGACGTTCGACGGCCTGCGGCCCACCGTGATCGGCGGTGACGTGGCGCATCACGTGCTCGTAGTGCGCTCCCTACAGCTGGTGCTGGTGATCCTGATCTCGCTCGTCCCGGCGCTGATGTATTTCCAGTTCGACCGGGAGAAGCTGACCACGCTGGTCGACCGGTGGCTTCATGTGATCTTCCGGCTCGACCCGACGCTGCGGACCATCGCTGATGTGGACGCCAAGTACGGCCGGCGGGTCGAGGAGTTCCTCGGCGCCTCACTCGGGCTCGGAGTCGACACGACCAGGCAGCGATTGCGTGACCGATCGCCGGTCGTGCTGTCCACGTTGCTCATCGCGATCGGCTGGATCGTCGTCGTGCTGAGCGTGCCCGACAACGGTCCGGACGGCGCACCGGCCACCGTGCCCGAGATGTTCCATCCCAAGCTCACGCCGGTCACGATGGCGTTCCTGGGGGCCTACTTCCTGTCCGTGCAGGTCGCGTTGCGGGGTTTCGTCCGCGGCGACCTCAAGCCCAAGACGTACAACGTCATCACCGTACGGATCCTGATGGCCGTCGTCCTCGCGTGGTCCGTCCAGGGGATCATCGGCGACGGTCCCAGCACGCTGGCAATCTCGTTCCTGGCCGGAGTTGTCCCCAACACCGTGCTGTTGACCATCCGCACCCTCACCGGGAGCAAGGCCACCACGGACGACGAGCTGGATCGCCGCTCGCCGCTGACCCAGATCGACGAGATCGACGTCTACGAGCGCACCCGCCTCGAGGAGGAGGGCATCACCAGCGTCCAGGCGTTGGCCCGGCACGATCTGGTGGACCTGATGCTCAGCTCCCGGATCCCCGCCCCCCGGTTGATCGACTGGGTCGACCAGGCGATGCTCCAGCAGCACACGAGTGCGGAGGCCACCATGGCTCTGCGCGCCAACGGGGTGCGGTCCGCCACCGACCTGCTGCAGGTCTGCGCGGACGAGGACGCCCTCGCCGAGCTGACCAAGGTGCTCGACGGACGGTGCAGCCCGACCCTGCTGCGGGTCGTGCTCGCCAAGGACGAGTGGCTGACCTACGTCACGAACTGGCGGCAGCACGAGGACGCCCACGCGAGCAGGGTCGTCGTCTACCACGCCGACCGGCCTGCCGTCGGCGGGATCGACCTTGCCGCGCACATCCATCGGCAACCCATCGCGACCTCCACCGAGCCGCGTCAACTGAGCGACACACCCACGACCGGGAGGCACCATGTCCGAGCCCGTTGATGACCCTGCCGGACTGCCGGGTCTGATCCCGCCAGCGCGTACGCCGGGGCAGGCATCCGCCGCCGCGCCGCCGGCCCCGGTCGGGTTACGCGCCGACCTCGTGCTCGAAGGCGGCGGCGTCAAAGGCATCGGGCTGGCCGGCGCGGTCATCGAGCTCGATGCGGCCGGCTACCACTTCCCACGGGTCGCCGGGACGAGCGCCGGCGCCATCGCGGCGGCCCTGGTGGCGGCTTTGAACGCCGCCGGCCAGCCGCTCAGCCAGCTCCACGACATCCTCGCGACGGTTGACTACCCGAAGTTCATGGACGCGGGCCGCGTTGAGGCTGCAGCGCACCTGGCGATGCACATGGGCCTCTACGACGGCCGCTACCTCACCGACTGGCTCGGCGACGCCCTGAAGACGATCGGCGTGACGACGTTCGGTCAGCTGCGGCTCGAGGACCCCGGGGCCGACAGCCGGTGGGCGCCGAGCCAGCGGTACAGCCTGGTGGTGCACACCGCCGACATCACCCGGGGGCGCTGCGTGCGGCTGCCGTGGGACTACCCGGCGTATGGCAAGGAGGGCATCGATGACCTGCCGATCGTGGATGCGGTCCGGGCCTCGATGTCGATCCCGTTCTTCTTCGAGCCGGTCCGCTTCCACGCCCCGGCCGGGGACGTCGACGGGGTCCACTATGACGCGGCAAAGATCACCTGGGTGGACGGCGGCCTGCTGGCCAACTTCCCGGTCGAGGTGTTCGACCGGACCGACGGCAGCCCGTCGCGATGGCCAACCATCGGTCTGAAGCTGTCGGCCCGCGAGACGACGATCGCGGCCGGTCGCGACGTGACCAACGTCGTCGCCGAAGGCGTCGCCTGCCTGCACACCCTGCTCGACAACGCCGACCGCTACTACCTCACCTCTGACAAAGCGGCCCGAACCATCTTCATCGACAATGCCGGGGTCAAGTCCACCGACTTCCACCTCGACGGGTCGGCGCAGGCCCGCCTGCTGGCCAACGGCCGGACGGCCGCGAGGGAGTGGCTCGACGGCCCGGGCGCCGCCCCGAGCCAGCCGCTGGCCGCCGCCCCGAGCCAGTCGCTGGCCGCCGCCCCGAGCCAGCCGCTCGACGCCGCCACGCAGCCGTAAGCCAGCCCGGCAGGACTCAGCGCGGCCGGCCCGAGACCGGCCAGGCACCAGGCCCTGGCCCGTG
>JAYTOZ010000027.1:0-11015 GCA_043747515.1 Frankiales bacterium
GCATGGCGGTGCCCACCGAGCTCGAACGGCTCGTCGAGCGCCTGAGCCAGCCGGGATGCGACTTCGGCCAACTGCGCCGGCGTATCCACCCCTTCGAGCACCATCACGAACTCGTCGCCGCCAACCCGGCCGAGCAGGTCCTCCGGGCGCAGCGGACCGCGCAGGCGCTCGGCAACCTGCACCAGCAAGCTGTCCCCGGCAGCATGCCCGAGGCTGTCGTTGACGACCTTGAACCGGTCCAGATCGCAGTAGAGCACGCCGACGCGACCATCCCGGTGGTCCTCGAGGGCACTGGCCAGCCACTGCCGGGTCAGGAAGCGGTTGGGGGCCCCGGTCAGCCCGTCGTGCAGCGCCCGGTTGGCGAGCTCGAGCTCGGCTTCGCGCCGGGCCGTGACGTCCTCCAGCTGCATCATCACCCGGCCGGGCGAGGCCGGGGAGAGCACCGAGGCGGCAGTCAGCCGGCCCCAGACCTGGCGGCCGTCGGCGGTACGCAGCATCCGGTCGGCCGTCGCGGTTCCGCGCGCCCCAGTGAGCAGGCCGTCCCACCACGACTGCCACGGCAGGCCCCCTTGGCACACGACGACGTCGGTCACCTCCATCCGGGTGAGCTCGTGCTCGCGCCAGCCCAACATCAGGCACAGCGCCGCGTTGACGACCAGGATGCCGCCGCCGGCTTCGATCAGGGCCCCGCCGATGGGTGAGTGCTCGAAGGCGACCCGCCACTGCATCTCCGAGGCGGCCAGCTGGGTCGCGGCCGCAAGGTCGTCGGAGACGTCCCGGGCAATGATCAGGATGGGGGCACCGGGTTCGTCGAGCAGGTGCTTGGCGGCGATGTCGACCCAGACGGTGCCGGCGACCGCGGACGCCTGCAAGGTCGTTCGGGCGCTGCCGGTCGCGAGGACCTGGGTCATGAGCTGGCGCACCGCAACCCGCTGGGCCTCGTCGACGATGGCAACCCAGATGCCCTCGGTCGCGCACCGCTCCAGGTCCCAGCCAAGGACGCCCGCAACGCTTTCGCTCGCCGCCAACAGACACCCCGTCGGCGAGACCCGAAGGACGAAGTCGGCGTCGGTCGCCCGCAGCCGTGGGACCGCGACCCGGGAGGCAGCGGCGTCCAAGGTCTGGGTCATGCTTGCAGCATCGGCACGCAACACAGCCGCTTGAACCGCCAGCCTCGGGTCCGCTGTCAGCCGGCGGCGAGCAGCACGACGCCGAGCAGCGCTGCGCCCACACCGGCGATCTGGACGGGTCGCAGCCGTTCGGCGAGCAGGCGCCTGGCGAGCAGCACGGTCACCACCGGATAGAGCGAGCCCAGCACCGCCACCACGCTGAGCAGGCTGCCTCGCGTCGCCACCGCGAAGCACGCATTGGCCCCCACGTCGCCGAGGCCGGTCGCGGCCAGCGCCGGCAGGTCGCCGCGGCGGACCCCGAGGTCCCAGCCACGGGTCCGGGCGGTCGCCACCAGCAGGCCACCACGCGCCGCGACCGAGGTGAGCCGCATGGTCACGAGCGTCATGACCACCGCGCCTGCGCCGCCCCGGCTGCCTTGGGCGATGAGCACGAACACGACGCCGAACCCGGCAGCGGCGCCGAGCGCCAGCAGCAACGGCCGGGCCCCGGCGCCCCCGGACAGCTCGGGCCCGCTGGCGAGTACGACGCCCGCGACGGCCACCGCGATGCCGAGCAGCTGCGGGACGGACGGCGCGTCGCCACGCGCGAGGCCGAACGCGACCGGCAGGACAACGCCGAGCGCGGCGACGGGGGCGACGATCCCCATCGTCCCGGTGGCCAGTGCCTGATAGAACGCGCCGATCGCGGCGGTGCCGACGAGGCCGGCGAGCACGCCCGGGACGACGTACCCGGTCGGGGTGTCGAGTGCGCCGGTGAGTGCGGCAACCGGCAGCAGCGCGACCAGGGCGATCAGCTGCGACACGCCGACCACCGACGGGACGGGCAGGCGGCGGGTGGCAACGCCGCCGAGGAAGTCCGCCGTGCCCCAGAGCAGGCTCGACAGCAGGGCTAGCAGTGCGGGCATCGACCGACCCTAGGTCGGCGCGTCCCGGCCCTGGGCGGCAGCAGGCGATCTACGCTGCCGGGGTGAGCTTGCCGGAGGCGGTGCCGAGCGTCTTCGCCCGCGCCCTCGACGGCCTGCACGCCGCGCTCCAGGACTGCCAGCGCCCAGGCATCCTGGCCCTGCGCGAGGTGCCCGCACCCAAGCGCCTCGCGCCGTACGCCGTGGCGGTGGCGGCCGAGATCTGCCGGGGCGAGGACGAGGTCGCGAGCGGCCGGCTGGTCGTGTTGCACGATCCACAGGGGCAGGAGGGTTGGCGTGGCGACACGAGGGTCGTCGCCTTCGTGTCGGCCGAGGTCGAGCCCGAGATGGCCGCCGACCCGGCGCTGTCCGAGGTCGGCTGGAGCTGGCTCAGCGAGGCGCTGGCGGCCCGTGGCGCCGCCCATACCGCTGCCGGGGGGACGGTGACGAGAACCGTGTCGGCGACGTTTGGTCAGCTCAGCGAACCGGACGAGACCAGCGAGATCGAGGTGCGGGCCTCCTGGACCCCACTGCACGACCTGACCGGACAGCTCGACCTCGCTACCCATCTGCGCGCCTGGTGCGACCTGCTCTGCGCCACTGCCGGGCTCCCCCCGAAAGGGGTCGCCTCGCTCGGCGAACGAAGCGAGCGCGCCCGCTAGCCGCGCATCGCCCGGTCGGTCACCCGTCGAAGCGACGTGCCCGACACCTCGGGCGGCCGGATCGGTAGGACTGCTGGCAGGGCGGTGACGTTCGGCCGCGGCAGGCGAAGCGTCAGGACGGTGCCCACGCCCCGGCGACTGTCGATCTCAAGGGCTCCCCCGGAGAGCCGGGCGCGCTCGCGCAGCAGCCCCAGACCTACGTGCCGACCCCGATCGGCCCGCACCGTCGAGGGATCAAAGCCCGGGCCCTCGTCGCGCACGTGCGCCACGATGACCTCCTGCTCGACCAGCAGGCCGACCACGGCGTCGTCGACGTCGGCGTGCTTGACCACGTTGAGCAGCGCCTCCTGAAAAAAGCGGTAGACCGTGACCGCCGAGGCAAGCGGCAACGGGTACGGCGAGGTCGGCCAGTCGACGTCGACGCGCAGGCCGTAGCGGGCGAACATGTCGAGCCCGAGACCACCGACCGCGGACGCGAGGTCACCGTCGCGCAGCGCCGGCGGCCGGGTCCGCGCCATCACAGCGCGCACCTGCTCCTCGGCGTCCTCGACGTAGTCGGCGAGCTTGGCGAGCTGTTCCGGGGTCGACGGCGACGTCGCGAGCAGGCCGCGGGCAATCATCAGCGACTGGGCCACCGTGTCGTGCAACTCGGCGGCGAGTTGGCCGCGGGCGCCTTCCTCGGCGGCCACCAGCCCCGACAGCAACTCGAACACGCCGGCGCCGGCGGTCTCGGCGTCGCGCCGGTGCCGTTCGCCGATCTCGTCGGCGACGCGCACCCGCAGGTGCAGGGCGTCGAGCACGCTGGCGAGCCCGGCGACCTCGGAGCTCGCCTGCGTGACGAGCCGACGGCCGTGCATCCGGCCGGCCGGGGCCGACGGCTCGGCCAGCCGTAGGACCGCGTCGGACTGCAGCCCTCGCAGGGCCGCAGTGAGGCGGATCGCAGCCAGGACAGCCACCAGGGCCATCAGCAGCCCAGCGCAGCAGCCAAGGGCGAGCGCTTCGGCGGCGTACAGGTCGAGCCGGTCGCCGGCGGCAAGGACCGCCGCAGCCGTCCCGCACCCGAGCAGGACCGAGCCGGCCGTCACGAGCGCCGCCCAGACCGCCAACGGCAGCCCGCGCGCGCGCGACCTCATGGCAGGGTCACCGCAGGACGCCGGTGTTGGTCCATTCGGCCGCCGGCCGGCTCGGCGGCAGGGCCGTCTCGAGTGCGCCGGCGTGGACCAGATCGGGCTCCGCCGCCAGGGCGATCGCGCCGAGCAGGGAGGCGACCGCCCGTTCGACCAGATGCAGCTCCTCGACGATGTTGTCGACGCCACCGTCGCTCTGAGCCAGCCGGGCCAGCCGGTCGGCCGACTCGTGCAGCACCATCAGCGCAGGGGCAGTCGCAGCGCCGAGGTCACCGAGGGCCTTTGCCGCCTCGCCGGCCACGTCGACCTGGTGCCGGACGCTGCGATGGCGGGCCGAGAGGTCGGCCACCGACAGCCAGGCGTCGGCCTGACCCACGAGGACCTCTGCCAGCCGGGTCTCGCGGCGGCCGAACCCGGCCGAGCCGGCCGGGCGGCGGGCGATCAGCACGGCGTGCGGCGACTCCGCGTCACCGAAAACGGCCGAGCACCAGGGGCGGCCCGCCTCGCTCCCGGTTGTGACCCCGCGGGCACCGAGCGCGCGAAGCACCCACGGCTCGTCGAAGACGTCGGACTCGACCCTGAGCCGCTGCGGGAGACCTTTCTCGTCACCGGCATAGCGGACTGGGCCGTCGGCCGCGAGCAGCACCATCTCGACGTCGGCGCCACCGAACAACCGGGCGGCGGCCGTCACGATCACCTGCGCCGACGCGTCGCTCGAGCGGGCCGTCGCTCGCTCCTGGCCACGCGCCAGCTCGGCGTACAGCCGGACCTCCTGGCTGCGCCGTGTCTGCTGGTCGTAGGACGACCACAGCAGCGCGAGCGGGACGGCGAGCCCCAGCAGGCCGATGGGGGCGGTGACGGCGAGATAGGCGGCCAGCAAACCGATCGAGGAGTTGCCGGCGGTGTGCACGGCAGACAGCGGAGCGCTCGACACGAGCAGCGGGACCAGCCGGCGCTCGCTGGTCATCGAGACGGCGACCCCGACAAGCCCGTGGTTGAGCACGAAGAACACCGCCATCCCGGCAAGCGCACCCGCAGTGCTGCCGCCGGCGAGGCCGGCCACCAGCGAGCCAAGCGCGCTCGCCACCGCAAAGGTCGCGACGTTGAACTGCAACTTCACCCTCGGCTGACGGCGCGCGACCTGCGCGATGGCGATGCCGATGGCGACTGCCACGACCGACCATGCGCCTGTGCTCACTGCCCATGCCGCACCCAGGGCACCCTCGGTGAGGGAGAAGGTCCATCGCTGCCGGCCGAACTGCAGGTGCACCACGGCGATCTCCGACAACGCGACACCGGCTACGAGCACCGGCACCGCCCACCAGGCCGGTGACCCCCACCCGTCAACGATGCCGGCCGCGATCGCCACCACCGCGGCGAGCACCGCGACGGACTTGACGTTCTGGAGCGGGCTCATGCCAGATCGTCCGGGTTGTCCGACCAGCTCGATGCCGACCAGGAGGACGCCGACCAGCTCGACGCCGACCAGCTCGATGCCGACCAGGAGCTCGCGGACCAACTCGACGCCGACCAGGAGGACGCCGACCAGGAGGACGCCGGGAAGCCCATCTCGCCGCTCAGATCGCGACCGTCCGTCAGCGCCCGACCGTCGACGTCGGCGCACAACTGAGTCGGCAGCCGCAGCAGCCCGGCGCCGTCCCGCCGACCGTGCAGGCGTCGGGCCGAGCACCGCAGCGAGGCCTTGACCTGGACCGGGGAGGCGCCCGGGTGCTCGGCGAGCAGCAGCGCAGCCGTACCACTGGCGATCGCCGTCGCCTGACTCGTCCCCGAGCCGCGGGTCAGCCCGTTCGCCAGGTGCGAGGTGCCGGGTGTGCGGGAGAGCACCGAGTCGACCGGCAGCAGGCCCAGCACACCGACACCGCTCGCGACGACATCGGGCTTGTACGCCGGGCCGACGCGACCCGAGCCGCTCCACGCCGCCACCCGGCGGGTCGCCAGGTTGGCCGCACCGACGGTGAGAACGCGGGGGTCGAAGCCGGGGTCGCCGACCTGGCCGGCAGTGTTGCCCGAGGCGACCACGACGGTGACCCCGGCCTGCACGACGCGCTCGACGGCGACCGTGAGCGGATCCGCACCGTAGGCCCCCGACGGCCGCTCGTGGGCAAAGGAGAGGTTGGCGACATCGACGTCGCCCGGGTGGTCGTAGACCCATTCCAGGCCACCCAGGACGCTGGACAGCCGGGTCGAGCCGTCCGGCCGCGCGACGCGGACGACCAGCACCGAGGCGCCCGGTGCGACGCCGAGCGCCTCACCATCGGTGCCCTCGACCGGTCCGCCGGCGATCAGGCCGGCCATGAACGTCCCGTGCCCGAACCCGTCGACGAGCGGCCCACCGGTCGGTTCCGCGCCGGAGGTGTCGGCAGCGTCGAGCAGGCGGCCAGACGCCCGGTTCAACGCTGGTGTGTCCGTGACGCCGGTGTCGAGCAGTGCCACCCGCGCGCCGGCGCCGGCGCCCGGCTCGCCGGCTGCCGGGCCGAGGCCGGCCGAGGCCAGCACGCCGGTCTCGGCGGAGGCGTCGTCATGACCGGCGAGCTGCACCGCGTCGTCCGGGGCGATCCCGGTCACGCCGGGCACCGAAGCGAGCCGGGTCAGGGCCCCCCGGTCACCGCGGACGACGGCCAACTGCAGCCCCGGCATCCTCGCGACGAGGTGCACGCCCGGCAGATCGACCGCTGTCCCGGCGTACGTCACGACGGCCTGCAGGTCTGGGGTTCGGCTGGTCGTGAGTGGGCTGCCACTCAGCAGTCCGGCTGCGAGCAGCACCCCGAGGGCCGCACCGGTCGTGCGGCGACGGGCGATGGCGGTGCAAGGCACGGCTCCTCCAGGGTTGGTCGTGTCCAGTCGTCGTCGGCAATTGGGCTGTTCGACTCAAGCCGGCCGCGGTCGTGTCGCCCGGATGGCGTAGCGCGTTCGGGCGGGCACCTCGCGCTACAGCGGAACGGGCGATGCGCCGAAGCATCTGCCGACGGCGGGCGCGTGCCTCGCCGCATCCACACAGCAGCGGAGGACACGGTGGCAGCCGGTCTGGACAACGCCCTCGACAGCATCCCGGCCCAGGCCGGGAGCGCCGAGCACCCGGGCTTCTCCGCGATGGTCGTCGACGACCACCCACTGGTGCGTGAGTCGATGGTCAACCGGCTCAAGATGATGGGGGCCCGCGAGGTGGTCGAGGCGGCCACCATCGGCGAGGCCCGGGCGCGCGCCAACCTCTCCGGCCCGCGCGAACTGTGCGTGCTCGACCTCGGGCTGCCCGACGGTTCGGGCCTGGATCTGCTCGCCGACCTGCGCTCGGCCGGCTGGCAGCGCCTGGTCGTGTTGTCGGCGGCCGACGATCCCTACAGCGTCCGGGCGGCCTTCGTCGCCGGCGCGCAGGGCTACCTGCTCAAGAGCGCCTCACCGCTCGTGGTCGCCGACGGCGTGCGCCGGGTCCTCGACGGCGGCGTGTACGCCGATCCGAGCGTCGCCTCGCTGCTCGCCGCGGGTCTGCGCGGCGGCCCGGTCGACAGTGGCGTGAGCGAGCTGTCCGGACGGGAGATCGAGGTCCTGCGCCTGGTCTCCGACGGCCAGAGCAACAAGCAGATCGGTGACCTGCTCGGCCTGTCGGCGCTGACCGTCAAGAGCCACCTGGCCCGGATCGCCAGGAAACTCGGCACCGGGGACCGCGCCGAGATGGTCGCCCTCGCGATGCGCGCCGGGGTCATCCGCTAGCCCCCTTCACTCCGCCGATCCCTCGCTGCGCCGATCCCGCACCGCGCCGATCTGTGAACCTGTGCGGCGCAGTTGAGCGTGCCGGCACAGCACAAACTCCAAGATCGCCGCGGGGGCGAGCGAGGTGCGGGCCCGCGGGAGCGAGCGCAGCAGCTCGGCTCGGCGCGGGGGGCGGGCCGGGCGCGGCAACAGGTGCGTCCAGCTGCCGCGCCGTACGCTCATGTTGTGACGTCGACCCTGCCGGGTCCTGCGGGAGAGGTGTCCGGCGAGCAGCCTGCAGTGACGGCGCTGCTCACTCCGCGGGACGGCATGCCGCCCGTCGTCGAGTCGGCCGCGGCGCTGGCCGAGGTCGTGGCCAGGTTCGCGGCCGGCACCGGACCCGTCGCCGTCGATGCCGAGCGGGCCTCGGGTTACCGCTATAGCCAGCGCGCCTACCTCGTGCAGCTGCGCCGCAGCGGCGCTGGCAGCGCGCTCATCGACCCGATCGCCTGCCCAGACCTGTCCCTGCTGAGCAAAGTCCTGCAGGGCGACGAGTGGGTGTTGCACGCCGCCAGCCAGGATCTGACCTGTCTCGCCGAGGTCGGTCTCGTGCCCCCGGCCGTCTTCGACACCGAGCTCGCCGGGCGCCTCGCCGGGTTCGAGCGGGTCGGCCTCGGGGCCATGGTCGAGTCCGTGCTCGGCTTGCGTCTCGAGAAGGGGCACTCGGCCGCCGACTGGTCGACCCGTCCGCTGCCGGCCGCCTGGCTCGTCTACGCCGCGCTCGACGTCGAGGTTCTGCTCGAGTTGCGCGACGAGCTCGAGCGCGAGCTCACCCGCCAAGGCAAGCTGGCTTGGGCCCGCGAGGAGTTCGAGGCGGTCCGGCTGGCGCCGCCGACCGGGCCGCGGGTCGATCCGTGGCGCCGGACCAGCGGGATCCACCGGTTGCGTAACCGGCGCCAGCTCGCCGGCGTCCGGGCCCTGTGGGAGCTGCGCGACGGCATGGCCCGGCGCCGCGACATCGCACCGGGGCGAATCCTGCCCGACGCTGCGATCATCTCCGCGGTGAGCGCTTCGCCGGCCACCCCCGCCGAGCTGTTGGCCCTGCCGGTCTTCGGCGGCCGCGCGACCCGGCGCCACGTCGACACCTGGTACGCCGGCCTGCGCTCAGCCGTCGACCTGCCCGAGTCGCAGCTGCCCCAACCGGTTCCGACCGGCGACGGCCCGCCCCCGGCCAACCGCTGGAACGAGCGGGACCCGGTCGCCGCCCGCCGGCTCGCCCGCGTCCGTGCCGCCATCACGTTGCTCGCCGAGACCCACCAGATGCCGGCCGAGAACCTGCTGCCTCCCGAGGCGATACGCCGGGTCGCCTGGACCCCGCCCGACCCGGTCACCGACGAGGCGGTCGGGGCGGCCCTGTCCGGTGCCGGTGCCCGCGCCTGGCAGGTTGGCCTCAGCGCGCCGGCAATGGCTACAGCCCTCCCCGAGCCGCCCACCACGCCAGCCCCCGAGGCGTGACGCTGCCGGTCCTGACCGGTCCCCGCGTGACACTTGTCCCGGCCAGTCGTGCGGTGGCCAACGCCGTCGTCGGTGGCGCCGACCTTCAGGTCGCCCTCACGCCGCTCGTTGCGGGGCCGGGCTGGCCGCACGCCGACTCGACCGACGCCCTGCGACCGCTCGCTGAGCACGGCGGCGACCCAGGGTGCTGGCTGGTGGTGCTGGCCGGTGTGGTCATCGGCGACGCCGGCTGGTTCGGCCCGCCGGACGCTGCAGGTGACTGCGAGCTGGGCTACGGCCTGGCCGCGCCGTCCCGTCGCCGGGGGCTCGGTCGGGAGGCGGTCGCGCTGCTGGTCAGCTGGGTCGAGCAGCAGCCGGGGGTCCGCCGAACCACCGCCGAGGTGCTTGTCGGCAACGAGGCGAGCTTGCGGTTGCTGGCCGGGCTCGGGTTTGTCGACGACGGCACCGGTGTCCTGCCGTACGTCCGGCTGGCGCGCCCGGTCGGCGGTCGCTGACCGCGGCGCGTGGGAGGCCGCCCGCACTGACGCTGGGCGGCCTCCGACGGCCGGCGCCGGGCACCGCGCTCCCCCCTCATCGCGAGCGCGGGTCCCCGGCCGGGACGTGCGATGGGTGACCGCGACCCCCCTCGGACCACGGCCACCCATCGGTCTGGGTGAGAGCACCTTGGCGCAGCGGGCACCTCGGCGGGCGCGCTCAGCCGAAGATGACCCGGCGTGACCAGTCAGCCGGCCGCGGGGAGTTCCACTGTGACCACAAGGCCACCATCCGGTCGGGCGCTGGCGATCGCGGTCCCACCGTGCGCGGCCGCAACGGCCCGGACGATCGACAGCCCGAGCCCGGCGCCACGTCGGGCCGTACGGGCCGGGCCGTGCCGCCGGAAGGGCAACCAGAGGTCGTCGACCTCGGCGGCGGGCACGACCGGCCCGGAGTTGGCAACCTGCAGCCGGGCCCGGCCGTCGACGACCCCGGTGTCGACGCGCACCCAGCCACCGTCGACGTTGTGCCGGACGGCGTTCTCCACCAGGTTGCCGGCCAGGCGTTCCAGCAGCGGCCGGTCACCGCGCACGACCGCCGGCGCGTACGACGTCCCGATCTGCAGGTGCCGTTCGGCGATCTCGGCCGACACCGCCGCCACCGCGATGCGGGCGGCCTCGGCGAGCGCGACCGGCTCGGGGTTTGGCAGCGACTCGGGGTGTGACAGCGACCCGGCCGTCGCCCGGTCACTGCGGGCCAGCAGCAGCAGGCTGTCGACGAGCCGGTCGGCCCGCTCGGTCGCGTCGCGGACGACGACCGCCGCGGCCCGCAGGTCGGCCACCGAGGCGTCCGGGTCGGCCAGGGCCACCTCCACCTCGGTACGCATCACCGCCAGCGGGGTGCGCAGCTCGTGGCTCGCATCGGCCACGAAACGCCGCTGCCCGTCGAAGGACGCCTCGAGCCGGTCGAGCATCGCGTCGAAGACGTCGGCGAGCTCCTTGAGCTCATCGCCGGGCCCGGGTAGGTCGATCCGCTCGTCGAGCCGCTCGGCCGACAGCCGCCGGGCCGTCGCGGTGATCGCCTGCAGCGGCCGCAGGACCTGCCCGGCCAGGACATAGGCGACGCTGACGCCGACCGCACCGAGCAGCAGCAGCGCGACGAGGCCCTTGCGCAGCAGGGTGCCGAGCGCGTCGGCCCGGAGCGAGTGCTGCAGCGCGTCGACTGTCACGAACCGGCCGTTGTCGAGCAAGAAGCCGACATCCTTCGGCACCGGCAACCGCCCGGCCTCCAGGGCCCGGCCGACCAGGACGTAGGACAGCGCCAGCAGCAGCACGCCGACCGCGATGGCCACCGCGCCGTAGACGAGGGCCAGCCGCCAGCGAAGCGTCGTCCGGGTCGGCGTCGGCAGGCGCCGGATCACGACCCCACCCGGTAGCCCGACCCGATCGAGGTGTGCACGACCGGCGGCGCGCCGAGCTTCCTGCGCAGCGTCATCAC
>JAYTOZ010000028.1:0-1586 GCA_043747515.1 Frankiales bacterium
GGAACCACTCAGCACCCTGACGAGCCAGCCGAGTTGCGCCGAGCTCCTGACCCGGCCCCGGCCCGACGTACCAAGGAGCGGCTATGACGGCGACGCAGACAATGGCACCGACCGGCGGGGAGAAGTTGCTCGGCCGGGTAGCGTTTGTCACCGGCGGGACCCGCGGCATCGGCGCGGCGATCTGTCTGAGCTTGGCTGCGCAGGGCGCCGACGTTGCCGCCGGCTACAGCGGCAACATTCAGGCCGCCGAGCAGTTCGCGCAGGACTTCGCGCGGAGCTTCCCCGACCGGACGCTGACGGTGCACCGCGGTGACATCAGCTCCGGGCAGGACTGCCGACGTTGCATCGCCGAGGTCGTGGAGCAGCAGGGTCGACTCGACATCTTGGTCAACAACGCTGGTATCACCGCCGACCGGTCAGTGCTGAAGATGAAGGACGAGGACTGGCAGCGGGTTATCGACGTCAACCTGTCCGGGGCGTTCTACCTGTCGCAGGCGGCACTGCTGCACATGCTGCCGCGTGGCAGCGGGCGCATCGTGATGATCTCCTCGGTGATCGGCGAGATGGGCAACATCGGGCAGGTCAACTACGCGGCTGCCAAATCGGGGCTGTTCGGGCTGACCAAGACGCTCGCCCGCGAGGCCGCGATGCAATTGCAGCGGACCGGCAAGACCGACGGGATCGGGCTGACCGTCAACACTGTGACCCCCGGTTTCATCGAGACCGAGATGCTTGCGACACTGCCCGACAGCGTCCTGGACGGAATCAAGGCACGGGTGCCGCTCGGGCGGCTCGGTCAGCCTGAGGAGATCGCCCGGGTCGTGCACTTCCTGGCTGCGGACGCGTCGTCCTACATCACCGGCCAGGTGTGGGGGGTCAACGGCGGCCTCGACATGTAGCGCTGGAAGCTCCCCCGGTCCATCGACAAGGAGGTACGACGTGTTCAGGCGCATCGCGGTGGTCAACCGGGGGGAGCCAGCCATCCGGCTGATCCGCGCTGTCCGCGAGCTCAACGAAGAGCACGGCTACGGAATCCGGGTCATCGCGCTGCACACCGAGGCCGAGCGCCGGGCGATGTTCGTCCGGGCCGCCGACGAGGCCGTCGTGCTGCGCAGCACGGGCGCGGGCAGTCCCTATCTGGACCACGCCGAGCTCGGTCGGGCCCTGCAGACCTGCCGGGCGGATGCCGCCTGGGTGGGCTGGGGTTTCGTGGCTGAGGACCCGGCCTTCGCCGAGTTGTGCGCGAGTCTGGCGATTGTGTTCATCGGCCCGCCGGCAGCGGCGATGCGATGCCTCGGCGACAAGATCGAGGCCAAGCTGCTGGCCGAGCAGACCGGCGTGCCCGTCGCACCGTGGAGCGGTGGGCCCGTCGAGGGTGTCCAGGACGCCCGTCGACACGCGGCGACCATCGGCTACCCGCTCATCGTCAAGGCCAGGAGTGGCGGAGGAGGTCGCGGGATCCGCATCGTGCGGGCCGAGGCGGAGCTCGAGGACGCCATCGAGCGCACCCAGGCCGAAGCGCTGCGGACCTTTGCAGATCCGGTGGTGTTCATGGAACGGCTGGTCGAAGGAGGCCGGCACATCGA
>JAYTOZ010000029.1:0-3756 GCA_043747515.1 Frankiales bacterium
CGAACGGCAACCACGGGGTCCCGGTCGTCCAGCCGTGGTTCGGCTCCTGCCTGGTCCAGGGGATCGGCGTCCGGCTGCCGTCACGGCCGACGAGTTGCCGTCCCGAAGCCAGCCACATCGGGTCCTGACGCTGCGCCTCGGGCACGTCGCTCTGCTCCAGCCCAAGTTCTTCGCCCTGATAGACGTACGGCGCGCCCGGCAGGGCCAACAGCGCCGCGGTGGCCGCGCGGGCCCGGCGCTGGCCGGCCACTCCCCCGCCGTACCGGGTGGGATGGCGGATGACGTCGTGGTTGGACAAGACCCACGTCGGTGACGCCCCCTCGATCGAGAACGCCTGCAGCGCCTGACCGATAACGGCCTTCCAGTGGTCGGCGTCGAATGGCGCCGCGACCAGGACGAAGTTGAAGGACTGGTGCAGGCGCTCGCGCCCGACATAGCGGGCGACCTTGTCCAGGTCGTCGAGGAAAACCTCGCCGACCATGACCCGATCGTCGTAGGAGTCGGTGATCTCCCGCCAACGGCGGAAGACCTCGACGACCTCCGGCTGGTCCCAGGCGTGTGGCATCCAACTGGCGTGGAACAACTCGGCACCGGGTTCGATCGGCCCTTGCAGCGGGTTGTCACGGAGCGCCTGGTCTTTGTAGAGGCCGTGCGCGACGTCGATCCGGAAGCCGTCCACGCCCCGATCGAGCCAGAACCGCAAGATCTGCTCCCAGGCCTGGTGCACGGCGGGGTTGCGCCAGTCCAGATCGGGCTGCCCCGGATCGAACAGGTGCAGGTAGTACTCCCCCGATGCCTGATCCAGGCTCCAGGCCGGGCCCCCGAAGACCGACTGCCAGTTGTTCGGCGGGCCGCCACCCGGCCCCGGTGGCCGGAACACGTAGAAGTTGCGCTTGGGCGAACTCGGATCGGCCAGCGCCTCGATAAACCAGGCATGGGCCGAGCTGGTGTGGTTCGGCACCAGATCCACCAGCACCTTCAGGCCGAGCCGATGCGCATCGGTGAGCAGACCGTCGAGATCGGCCAGCGTGCCGAACAGCGGGTCGACGTCGGTGTAGTCGGCGACGTCATAGCCGTGGTCGGCCATCGGTGAGCGGTAGAAGGGCGTGAGCCACAGCGCGTCGACACCGAGACCGGCCAGGTAGGGCAGGCCGGCGCGAACCCCGGGCAGGTCACCCACGCCATCCCCGTCGCTGTCGCCGAAGCTGCGGACGTAGACCTGGTAGACGACCCCGTCCTGCCACCACGCGCGCGCGCTGCTCATTGACAAGCTCTTCTCCTGCGATGTCCTGGTGGGATGCTGCGCCGCCGGCGGCCGACGACGGCAACCTGCGAGGCGATGCAGGCCATCACGCCGGCTGGCCGTGGAGCCTGCGGGCGGCTGCAGTCACCTGCAGCCGCCCTGGCGCAGACCCGCCTTGCTGGAGCAGGGTCGATCACCCCGCGACGCGAAGCCCGGTCGCGGCGTCGAACCAGTGCAGCTGGTCGGGGACCGGCTGCAGGTGGACCGAGGTGCCGCGCTCTGGCGGCGAGGTCGGGTCGACCCGCGCGACGAGCAGCAGCGGCTCACCTTCGCGTCCCTCGACGCTGCCGTGCAGGAACGCGTCCGAGCCGAGCTCCTCGACCAGCTCGACGGTGACCGGGATTCCGGCGCCGTCGCCCACGATTTTGAGGTGCTCCGGCCGCATGCCGATACTGACCGTGCCGTTGGACAGTTTGCCCTGGGCCTCACGAGGCATCGGGACGTTATAGGTGCCCAGGTGCACCCCGTCGCCGTCGACCGGCACGTCGATGAGATTCATCGCGGGTGAGCCGATAAAGCCGGCCACGAACTTGTTGGCCGGCCGGTCATACATTGCGCGCGGCTTGTCGACCTGCTGCAGGATGCCGTCCTTGAGCACCGCGACGCGATCACCCATCGTCATGGCCTCGACCTGGTCGTGCGTGACGTAGAGCGTGGTGACCGCCAGACGCCGCTGCAGCGAGGCGATCTGGGTGCGGGTCGCCACTCGGAGCTTGGCATCGAGGTTGGACAACGGCTCGTCCATGCAGAACACCTGCGGGCTCCGGACGATCGCCCGGCCCATCGCCACGCGTTGCCGCTGCCCGCCCGACAGCGCCTTGGGCTTTCGGTCGAGATAGTCGGTGAGGTCCAGGATCGCCGCGGCCTCCCTGACCCGCTTGTCGATCTCGTCCTTCGGTCGCCCGGCGATCTTCAGCGCAAAGCCCATGTTGGCGCCGACCGTCATGTGCGGGTAGAGCGCGTAGGTCTGGAAGACCATCGCGATGTCACGGTCGCTGGGGTCGACGTTGGACACGTCCCGCTCACCGATCCGAATCTGCCCACCGTCGACCGGTTCGAGCCCGGCGAGCATCCGCAGCGAGGTGGACTTGCCGCACCCCGACGGCCCGACAAGGACGAGGAACTCGCCGTCACCGACCTCGAGATCCAACGCCTGCACCGCGGGCCGCTCGGCACCTTCGTACTGACGGGTCGCCCCGTCGAACGTCACTGTCGCCATGCTGAGCCTTCTCTCCACCGGCAGGAACGTGCCGGACGATCCGAGTGGGAGACCGGCGGCGCCGGTCCGGACGACCGGTGGGGGCGTGCCCACCGGACCGAACCGAAGCAGCCACGTCCCCACGCTGGGACCGCCGTGGCCCGGCGCCCACCGGGTCCGGCACGCGTCGTTGCTCCGGCGCGCATGGTGCGGCACACTCGCCGCCGATGCAAGCGTTTGCACCGTCGTCGAGGGCAGGAGGCGTGTCGTGCCAGCCCGGATCCAGGACGTTGCCCGCGCGGCTGGCGTCTCCACCGCGACGGTTTCGCGCTCCCTGCGCGGCCTGCCCAACGTCAGCTCGCACACCAGGACGGCTGTCCGCAAAGCGGCACACGACCTCGGGTACGTCGTCAGCCATAGCGCCTCGACGTTGGCCAGCGGCCGCACCCTGACCGTCGCCGTCATCACCCCCTACGTCAGCCGCTGGTTTTTCGCGCAGGCGATCGAGGCGGTCGAGCGGGTCCTGCGGGCCAGCGGCTTCGACGCCTTGCTCGTCGGGGTCAGCCAGCCGAGCGACGGGGCGCGCCCCACCTTCGAGCCGGAGACCCTGCGCGGGCGGGTGGACGCCGTCGTGGTGCTCACCGTGCCCCTCACCGGGCGCGAGCTCGATGGGCTCCGCGCCCTCGAGATGCCCACGCTGTTCCTCGGGGCCGCGGTCGCCGGCGCGATGAGCGTGCGTATCGACGACGTCGCCGTCGGCCGCACGGCGACCCAGCACCTACTCGAGCTCGGCCACTGCAAGATCGCCCACCTGGGTGGCGATCCCACCGAACCCCTGCACTTCAGCGCCCCCTCCGACCGGCGGGCCGGCTGGATGTCGGCGATGCGTGCCGCCGGCCTCGCGCCAGTCCCGGCGTACGACGTGCCGGGGCTGTTCACGGCCGACGGCGGTCGCGCCGCGATGAACCAACTGCTCGATCTCGCGGACCCGCCGACCGGGGTCTTCGCCGACTCCGACGAGATGGCCCTGGGGGCGCTCGCCGCCATCCACGGACGCGGTCTCCGGGTGCCCCAGGACGTCTCGGTGGTCGGCGTCGACGGGCACGAGCTGGCCGGCATGGCCGGACTGACGACGGTCGAGCAATCGGTTGACGCACAGGGTGCGCTGGCCGCGCGGATGGTGCTGATGGCCATCGCCGGTGACGACATCCACCGGCACGAACACGCGCTGATGCCGGTGCGGCTGGTCCGGCGC
>JAYTOZ010000030.1:0-1800 GCA_043747515.1 Frankiales bacterium
ACGCGCCGGAAGGGACCAGATGCCACACCTCGGTAGCCCGAAGGAAACACTCGCCACGCTGCGAACGGGTGGAGTTCACCCAACCGGCTGCAGCCAGAAACATCGGCGTGTCAGGCTTGACCCCGATCGCGGGGGCGATGCTGTTCCAATGAGACATCGGTCGGGGGAGAAGCCAACTTGAGCACGTTGGACACACGAGTTCCGCAGCGTCGGGCGACCGACCCTGGGCACCAGTGGCGCACACCGCAAGGCCTGCGCGTCGCGATCGTGCACGACTACCTCACCCAGCGCGGTGGCGCCGAGCGGGTCGTGCTCTCGCTGATGCGGGCCTTCCCGGGCGCGCGGCTCGTGACGAGCGTCTACAACCCCGAGATGACCTTCCCGGAGTTCCGGGACTACGAGGTCGAGACCACCTGGCTGGACCGGGTCGGGACGTTCCGCAAGGACCCGCGCCGCGCCATGCCGCTGCTGCCGGTGGTCTTCTCCGGCGTCCAGCTCGACGACGTCGACGTGGTGATCTGCTCCAGCTCGGGCTGGGCGCACGGCGTCCGCAGCCCCGCCCCCAAGCTTGTCTACTGCCACACCCCGGCCCGCTGGCTCTATCAGCCCCAGCAGTACGTCGAGCAGCACGGCTCGACAGTCCGGCTGATGGTCAAGACCCTCAGCCCCTACCTCAAGTGGTGGGACCGCAAGGCCGCCGGGAGCGTCACCACCTACCTGGCCAACTCGACCATCGTCGCCAAGCGGATCCAGCAGGAGTACGGCGTTTCCGCCGAGGTCCTGCCGCCGGCCATCACCATCGACGCGGATGGCGACCAGGAGCCGGTCAAGGATCTCGAGCCGGGCTTTCTGCTCACCGTTAGCCGGGCCCGCGGGTACAAAAACGTCGGCTTCGTCTGCGAGGCGGTCGAGTCGCTGCCAGGTGAGCGCCTGGTCGTCGTCGGCGGGCTGCCCGACCGCGAGGGCACCACCCAGACGTGGTCCGCGCGGCTGCAAGGCGTCAGGGGGGTGAGCGACGCGCAGCTGCGCTGGCTCTACGCCAACTGCGCCGCGGTCGTCGCGGCCAGCCACGAGGACTTCGGGTTGACGCCGCTGGAGGGCAACACCTTCGGCCGCCCGGCTGTCGTGCTGCGCGCCGGCGGGTTCCTCGACACGATGGTGGAGGGCCGGACCGGCTGCTTCATCGAGGAGCTGACCGAGACCGCCGTCCGCCAGGCGATCCTGGACCTGCGGGCGCTTGGGCTGAACCGCGACGAGATCACCGCGCACGCCCAGCGCTTCGGCTTCGAGGCGTTCAAGGAGACTCTCGTGCGCGAGTGCGAGCTCGCGCTGACCGCCCGCGGGCTGGATCCCTACCCGGTGCCCGGCCCGATGCCCGCGTACGACCGGCGCGCCCCGCACGACAACCTCAAGACGCTGCGCCGCCCGTTGACCGTCGCGGTGTCGGCGCTGGCGCTGCTGACCGTGGCTGCCGGTGCGGTCGCGAGCCAACAGGACGGCCCGTGGGGTCAGGTCCTGCTCGCCGTCGCCGGTGGTCTCGCGGTCGCGACAGCCGCGCTCGGCCGGCTGCGCTTCGTGCTGCGCCGCCGCAACGCCGACTCGATCCGTCCGCTGCCGCCCCGGCCGTTCACGCCGCCGGAGGGTCGCGCCCAGGACAAGGTGTTCCAGCTCCGTTAGCCGATCAGCTTCGGGTGGCTCCGAAACCACTCGATGGTGCGCCCCAGGCCGTCCGCGAGCTCGACCTTGGGCTCCCAGCCCAGCTCGCGCTTGGCCAGGGTGATGTCGGGCTGGCGCACCGTC
>JAYTOZ010000031.1:0-2605 GCA_043747515.1 Frankiales bacterium
ATCGCCTTCGCCCTCGCCAACGAGGTGCCGGGCGCGGTCGTCCACGGCGTCGAGCGCGATCCCGACGCCCTCGCCTGGACCCGCCGCAACGCCGGGCTCCGCGTCGCAGCAGGCGATCCCGAGGTTCAGCTGCACCTGGGCAGCGCCGAGGACGCCCTTGCCGAGCTCGACGGCCGGGTCGACCTCGTCGCCAGCAACCCGCCGTACGTCGCAACGACCGAGGCGCACCTGCCGGACCCGGAGGTCGTCGATCACGACCCCGGCATCGCCCTGTGGGCCGGCGCGGACGGCCTGGACGTCATCCGCCTCGTCGAGCAGGCCGGCCGCAGACTGCTCAAACCCGGAGGGCTGCTCGTCGTCGAGCACTCCGACCGGCAGGGGGAAAGCTGCCCGGCGCTGTTCAAAGCGGCCGGTTGGGCGCAGGTCGCCGACCACCGCGACCTGGCCGGCCGGGACCGCTTCACCACCGCCCGGTGGCGCGGGTGAGCACCACCTACGACGTCCGCGCCGATCATGCCGGTGGGGTCCACGCGGCGGTCGCGGCGCTGCGGCGGGGTGAGCTCGCGGTCCTGCCGACCGACACCGTCTACGGGCTGGCCGCCGACGCGTTCAACCCCGCTGCGGTCGGTCGGCTGCTGGAGGCCAAGGGCCGCGGCCGTGATATGCCGACCCCCGTGCTGGTGGCGGCCTGGCGCACCCTGGACGGCCTGATCGACATCGTGCCGCCGGTCGCCCGGCGGCTCATCGAGGCCCACTGGCCCGGACCGCTCACGCTCGTCCTGCGACACGCCGTCACCCTCGCCTGGGATCTCGGCGAGACCCGCGGCACGGTCGCGGTGCGGATGCCGCTCGATCCCGTCGCGCTCGCCGTGCTCGCCGAGACCGGCCCGCTCGCTGTCTCGAGCGCCAACCGCAGCGGGCTGCCCCCGGCCACCGACGCCGCCGAGGCAGCCCGGCAACTGGGCACCGCGGTGGAGGTCTATCTCGACGGCGGGCCGTCCGGCGACCCGGTCCCGTCCACCATCGTGGACCTCACCGGCGAGCACCCCAGGGTGCTGCGCGCAGGCGCCGTGTCGGAGCAGGTCCTGCGCGAGCTCGTCCCCGATCTCGAGGTCGGCCCGTGAGCACGTTCCGCGTGCTGCATGTGTGCACCGGCAACATCTGCCGCTCACCGATGGCCGAGCACCTCATGCGCGAGGGGCTGCGCAACAGGTTGGGGGTGGGGTCCGGCGCCTTTCGGATCGAATCGGCCGGCACCTGGGGGCTGACCGGATCACCGATGGAGCCGCACGCGCTCACGACCCTCGCGTCGTACGCCGTGGACGGGGCGGCCTTCCGGGCCCGCGAGCTCACCGGCGAGCAGGTCGCCACCGCCGATCTCGTGCTCACCGCATCTCGGGAGCACCGGGCGGCCGCGGTGGTGCTGCAGCCGCGGGCCGCAGCCCGGACCTTCACCCTGCGCGAGTTCGCCCGGCTCACCGCCCTGGTGGACCCGACGACGCTGCCGTCCAGTGACCCGGTCGAGCGGGCCCGGGCCCTGGTCCGGGCAGCAGCCGGCGGTAGGGGACTGGCACCACCGGACCGGCCGAGGGACGACGACCTCGACGATCCCTACCGGGCGACGGCAGCGGTGTTCGCCGCCTGCGCCGAGCTCGTCGAGGCGACGCTGCAGGGACCGCTCGACCTGCTCGCCGGCGCAGGGCAGGCCGCCCGGTCCCGCCGTACGATGGGAGACCGCCACCACCGAGGAGATGTGCCGTGACGTTCTGGGGCCCCGACTTCGCCGCGCTGCAGGACACCGACCCGGAGATCGCGGGTGTGGTCCTGGACGAGCTGACCCGGCTGCGGTCGGGCCTGCAGCTCATCGCGAGCGAGAACTTCACCAGTCCCGCGGTGCTGGCGGCGCTGGGCAGCACCCTGTCCAACAAGTACGCCGAGGGCTACCCCGGCAAGCGCTACTACGGCGGCTGTGAGGTGGTCGACGTCGCCGAGCAGCTCGGCATCGACCGGGCCAAGGAGTTGTTCGGGGCCGAGCACGCCAACCTGCAGCCGCACTCCGGCGCGAGCGCCAACATCGCTGTCTACGGGGCATTTTTGAATCCCGGTGACACGGTGCTTGCCATGTCGCTCCCGCACGGGGGCCACCTGACCCACGGCACCAAGGTCAGCTTCAGCGGCAAGTGGTTCAAGGCGGTGCACTACGGCGTCGCCAAGGACACCGAGGACATCGACTACGACCAGGCCCGCGACCTGGCCCTCGAGCACCGGCCGAAGATGATCATCTGTGGCGGCTCGGCGATCCCGAGGACGATCGACTTCGCGGCCTTCCGAGCCATCGCCGACGAGGTCGGCGCGATCCTGCTGGTCGACGCAGCGCACTTCATCGGTCTGGTGGCCGGCAAGGCGATCCCGAGTCCCGTCCCCCATGCCGACGTCGTCACCTTCACCACCCACAAGGTCCTGCGTGGGCCGCGCGGCGGGATGCTCGTCTGCAAGGCCGAGCACGCCGCCAAGCTCGACAAGGCGGTCTTCCCGATGATGCAGGGCGGTCCGCTGATGCATGCCGTGGCGGCCAAGGCCGTCGCGCTGAAAGAGGCTGCGACGC
>JAYTOZ010000032.1:0-2393 GCA_043747515.1 Frankiales bacterium
CGCCTGACCTCGAGCGCCACCAATTCGGGGTCCCGAGCCAGCGGGTCGCCCCAGCCGCCACCGCCCCAGGTCACGAAGTGCAGCTGGTCGCCCGGCAGCACCGGCACGTCGTGGACCTTGCTGGGCAGCACCTCGGTCGAGCCGTCGGCGCGGACGAGCCACTTGCGGCCGCGCGCCCCCGGCGTACCGCCATTGACGCCCCATGGGTAGGTGAGCCAACGGTCGTCATGGATGGCCACGGTCCCGGGTTCGAGGAACCGGTAGGTGACGTCGACGCCGTTGCCGCCGCGGTGCACGCCCGCGCCACCGGTGTCGGCGACGGTCTCCCAACGTTCGATGCGCATCGGGTAGTAGCTCTCGAGGTATTCGCAGGGGATGTTGACGAAGGACGGCCACAACGAGTGGCCGTCCGGGCCGTCGCCGATCGGCCGGCCAGGAATCCCGCCGAAACCGATGGAGTAGAGCTGAAACCACTCGCCCTTACGATCGCCGCCCGAGTAGTTGCCGGAGTACATGAAATGCGGCGACGACGAAAAGCCCGCCGCATTGAGAAGGCTCGGGTTGGTCTGGCCGAGCAGGCCGCCGAACAGGTCGAAGACGCGGCCGATCCCGTGGTTGCGGGCATTGAGGGCAGCGGGGTATCTCGGCTTCCAGAAACTGCCCTCCTCGATCGTCACGTCGATGAGCGGATAGAAGCCGTCGTTCCAAAGGATCTGCGGATCAGCCACGGTGATCATGTAGATGCCGAAGAACATCCTGGCGAGGTTCTCGTTGAGGTAGTAATTGATCGGGCCCTTGGCCTGCGGGCTGCTGCCGCTGAAGTCCAGGTGCACCTTGTCGCCGGTGCGGGTGAGGGCCAGCTTCAGCTGGTAAGGGCCGAAGCCCACGCCGTCGTCGCAGATATAGTCGCTGAACTCCAGCCGCTGGCCGTCCGCGAACACCAGGCCCAGCAGGGTCTTCATGGCCTGGTAGTTGCGCTCAAGCAGCGCGTCCAGCGCGGAGACGTACCGCTCGGGCCCGAAGCGGTCGCACAGTTCCTGGACGCGACGCCCGGCGGTGCGGCAGGCCGCCACGATGCCGTTGAGGTCCGCTCGGTTCCACTCGGGTTGGCGGACCTGGTTGAGGATGATGCGCAGCGGGTCCTCCTGCAGGACCCCTTTGCGGTAAAGCTTGAAGGGTGGGATGACCACACCCTCCTCGAAGATGGTCTTGGCGTCGGTCGGCATCGAGCTGGGAGTCTTGCCGCCGACATCGCTCATGTGGCCGAACATCGCGGCCCAGCCGACGACCCGCCCGAGGTGGTAGATCGGCATGACGACGAGCCAGTCGTTTGCGTGGCTGATCGCCGCGTCGCACGAGTAGGGGTCCGAGGTCAGCAGGACGTCGCCCTCCTCGACGGTGTCGTGAAAGCCTTCCAGGAACGACGGGATGGACAGCCCGAACTGGCCAACCATCATCTTGCCGTCGGGGTCGCCGATCAGCGGGAACTCATCGTGCTGCTCGCGGATGCCGGGCGACAGCGCGGTGCGAAAGAGCACCTCGTCCATCTCGTAGCGGGCGTTACGTAGGGCGTTCTCGATGAGGTCGAGCGTGACGGGGTCGACGTCGACCCGATCGAGCGGCTCGGTTGTGCTCTGGATGATCTGTGCCACGGCTCAGCCCTCCACGGGTCGGATCAGCAGGCTGCCACTGGGATGCACGGTCGCGGCGTGCCCGGGCAGGACGAGGGTCGTCGAGTCCATCTCGATGACGATCGCGGGCCCGTCGATGACGTTGCCCGCCTTGAGCAGGGACCGGTCGTAGAGCGCCGCGTCCGCGAAGCCACCGTCGACCCACACCGGCGTCGTGCCGGTCTGCGCGACGGACGGGTCGGCGCCGCCCTGCTCAAGGGTCGGCGTCGCGACGTCGGGCCGCGGCCCGACGACGCTGGCACGCACCGTCACGAGCTCCTGCTCGTTGTCGAGCAGAAAAGAGAACAGCCGCTCGTGCTCGGCGTTGAAAGCAGCCCGCAGCGAGTCGAGACCGGCGCCCTTGCCGTCGAAAGCCTCGACGTCGATGGTGACCGGTACCTCGAAGCCCTGCCCGTGGTAACGCAGGTCAGCGGAGTATTCGACTCGGTGCTGCGCCCGCGGTACGCCGTCGGCCTCGACCGTGGTGGCCGCCTGCTCGGCGAGCTCGGCGAGCAGGTCGGTCAGCTCGGCGTCGGTCAACTGCGAGAACCGGCGTACGACGGTCCGGGCCGCCTCGTCGCGCACGCTGGTCGTCGCGTCGCCGTACGCGCACAACACTCCGGGCGAGGGCGGGATGACGACCGGCCAGGCACCGGTGAGCCGGCCGAGCGCGTTGGCGTGCAGCGGGCCAGCGCCACCGAACGCCACCAGCGCGAAGTCGCG
>JAYTOZ010000033.1:0-26586 GCA_043747515.1 Frankiales bacterium
CTGACCGCCGTCCTGCCGTCGATCGCCACCGTGTCAGGCACCCGGGCGTACGCCGAGCTGGGGCCGGCCTTCCACGCGCCGACCTGGCTGCGGCTGACCGGGCCGGACGGGTCGACCCGTGAGGTTGGCGTCGCGGACCGGTTCGCGGGCTACGTCGGTGAGCTGGAGGAGGTGGCACGGTGTCTCGCGGCGGGCCGGACCGAGAGCGACGTGATGCCGCTGTCGGAGACCCTGGCCACGATGATCGTGCTCGACCGGGCCCGACTCCTGCTCAGTTGAGGGCGCAGGCGTCGCTGGCTGCCAGGCGGAACACCTGGGCCGGGCCGCGGGCGTCGCCGCTCAGCAGGCCGCCGTTGCCGAAGCTGCCAGCCCGCAGGTCCAGGCGCACCTCGTGCTCGTGGCCTCCGGCCGGAGTGACGCGAAGCAGCAGGGCATGCGGTCCGGGCAGGGAGCCGATCTCGGCGCACAGCACCCGCCACCGGGCCGCCACCACGGTCGTTGCGGCAGGTGCGAGCAGACGCACGTCGAGCTCCGCTGGCGGGGGTGACCCGTCGAGCCGGCCAGAGCGCAGGCGCACCGCGGCCGTGCCGTGGTTGGCCACCACCAGGTCGACCCGGCCCTCGACCACCGGCCCGCGCGACCCGCGCTGCGGCCGGGGCGACCAGGACACCAGCACCAGACGCAGCGCCGCGGCCTCGCGGCCGTCGGCGGCCACCGCGGCGCGGGCCGCGCGATGGCGCTCGACCAGACGCAGGTGGGCCAGGACCGAGGAGCCGGCGTCGGCGAGGAGCCCGAGGCCGACCAGGCCGATGACCACCTTCGTGGTGCGCGACGGCCCGGACCGGCCGGCCTCCAGGACGTCGTCCGCGCGGGGCGGCCCGGCCGGGTCGACGACCGTGACCAGCGGTCGTTCGGCGTCCATCGGCTGAACCTACCGCCGGGGAGCAGACTGCGGCTCGGGAGCCGTGACGATCTCGGCTCGTCAGGAGGCGTCGTGTCCGTCGCACCGTCAGGCACGCAGGTGGAGCTGGTGCTCGGCGATGCCCGCGCCGTCGTCGTCGAGGTCGGCGGTGGCCTACGCACGTACGACGTCGCCGGTCGCCCCGTCGTCGATGGTTATGGGGAGCAGGAGCTGGCCACCGCCGGCCGCGGGCAGGTGCTGCTGCCGTGGCCCAACCGGGTGCGGGACGGCCGGTGGAGCTGGCGTGGTCAGGACCTGCAGCTGCCGTTGACCGAGGTGGCCAGCGCCAACGCGATCCACGGGCTGACCCGCTGGGTGCCCTGGCAGCTCACCGCCGTCACCCCGACCGAGGCGAGTTGGGAGCACGTCCTGCACCCCCAGCCGGGCTGGCCCGGGACGCTGCGGTGCACGACGACCTACACGCTGTGGCCGCACGGGCTCGCCGTCACGATGACCGCACAGAACGTCGGGTCGACCGACTGCCCGTTCGCTGTCGGCATGCACCCTTACCTGTCGGCGGTCGGCCTGGTGGACGACGGGATGCTGACCCTGCCGGCCGACCGGTGCGCACCCGTCGACGAGCGTGGTCTGCCGACAGCCGCGATCGACGTCGCGGGCACCGACTTCGATTTCCGGAACGGGCGGCGGATCGGCGCGGACCGGCTCGACCTGCCATTCACCGGGCTCGGGCGCAGCGCCGACGGGCTCGCCACCGTGAGCTGGCGGGACGGGGACCGCACCGTCGAGCTGTGGGTCGACGGTGCGTTCGGCTGGTTGCACGTGTTCACCGGCGATGCGGTGCCGCAGCTGAAGCGTCGTCGGCGGGGGATTGCGATCGAGCCGATGACGGCACCGGGCGGAGCACTCACCAGCGGTGAGGACCTCCTGGTGCTGGCGCCGCGGCAGCGCTGGACCGGCCGGTGGGGGTTGCGGGTCCGGACCTGAGCGCGCACCGGCCCGGCGTACCCGGTTGAAGGCGCAGCGGGTCCTAAGGTCAGGTCGATGGCTCGTGGTGGCCGGGAGGGTGGGGTCATGTCGCGCACGACCTCGGCCCTGGTGCTGTCGCTGCGGCTCATCTCGCGGGCAGTCAGCGTCTTGAAGTGACCCCTTCCAGCTGGCGATCTTGACGATGTTGACGCTCTGGTCGCCGACCCGCCGACCGGGGCGAGCTGACCGTCAAGATCGGCCGGGTTGCAGCAGCGTCAGCGCCGACGAGGGGGCCAGATGAGCACGAACGCGACCGGGCCGCTCGCGGGGGTCCGGGTGGTGGAGCTGGCAGGTCTCGGGCCCGCGCCGTTTGCGGCCATGCTGCTTGCAGATCTCGGCGCCCAGGTGGTCCGCGTCGACCGGCCGGCCGGCGCCGGCGCGGCCCGGCAGGACGTCGTCAACCGGGGCAAGCGCTCGGTGGCGGCCGATCTCAAGGCGCCCGGCGGCCGGGACCTGGTGCTCGAACTGGTGGAGCGGGCCGATGTGCTGCTCGAGGGCTTCCGCCCCGGCGTGGCCGAACGGCTCGGCCTCGGGCCGGCAGCGTGCTCCGAACGCAACCGCCGCCTGGTCTACGGCCGGATGACAGGTTGGGGGCAACAGGGCCCGCTCGCGAAGGTCGCCGGCCACGACATCGACTACATCGCGCTGAGCGGGGCACTGTGGGCGAGCGGACGCGCCGAGGAGCGTCCGGTGCCGGCGCTGAACCTCGTCGGCGACTACGCGGGGGGCTCGATGTTCCTCGTGATGGGGGTGCTCGCCGCCTTGCTCGAGGTCGGTCGCAGTGGTGAGGGACAGGTGGTCGACGCGGCAATGGTCGACGGGGCCTCGGTGCTGACCACCATGTTCACCGCGCTCCAGGGGATGGGCGTCTGGGGCGCGGACCGCGGCACCAATGTGTTCGACACGGGCGCGCCGTTCTACGAGGTCTACGCCTGCGCCGACGGCCGTTGGGTCGCTGTCGGGGCGCTCGAGCCGCAGTTCTACGCCGAGCTGGTCCGGGTCAGCGGCTTCCTGGAGGGCGCGCCGGACGAGGTGCGCTACGCCCAGCCGGCACCGGCTGATTGGCCTGCCCACAAGGCGATCTGGGAGCGGCTCTGGCGCACCCGCAGCCGCGACGAGTGGACCGCGTTGCTCGGTCACACCGACGCATGCGTGCAGCCGGTGCTCGACTGGGCCGAGCGGCTGGAGCATCCGCACCTGCTCGAGCG
Source organism: Frankiales bacterium (assembly GCA_043747515.1). Lineage (GTDB taxonomy): Bacteria > Actinomycetota > Actinomycetes > Mycobacteriales > SCTD01 > JAYSQK01. The sequence goes on from JAYTOZ010000033.1 coordinate 3,157, forward strand.
GGGGACGTTCGTCGAGGTCGACGGGATCGTGCAGCCGGCGCCCGCGCCGCGGCTGTCACGCACGCCCGGCGCCATCTGCCGGCGGCCACCGGTGCCGGGCGAGCACACCCGCGAGGTCGCCGCCGAGGCCGGTCTGGACGCCGCGGCGATCGATGCGCTCATTGCCTCCGGCGCGGTGATGCAGGCTTGAGGTCAGCCGCTTAGATGCTGCAGCGCCAGCTCGGCGTACAGGGTGGCGCCGTCGCAGAGCACGCGGTCGTCGAAGGCCGCCAACGGCGAGTGGTTGTAGGGCGCCGTCGCCGGGTCGGCGCCGGCTGCGGTGGCTCCGAGGAAGACCATCGCGCCCGGCACCGCGTCGAGGACCCGGGAGAAGTCCTCCGACCCGGTCAGCGGGTTGGGTAGGTCGAGGTAGCGCTCGGCGCCGAACCGTTCGCGAACGACGTCGGCGACTCCGGCGACGCGACTGACATCGTTGACGGTCAGGGGAAACAACTCCTCGGCGATAACATCGACCTCGACGCCGTGTGCAGTGGCGATGCCCCGCACGACCCGGACGGACTCCTCGAGCAGGCGGATCTGGGCCGCGCCGGAGAACGACCGCATGGTCGCCTCGAAGACCGCATCGTCCGGAATGACGTTGTGGGCGTTGCCGGCGTGGAACGAGCCGACGGTGAGCACCACCGGGTCGAAGACGTCGAAGCGCCTCGTGACAAAGGTCTGCAGCGCAGTGACCATGGCGCAGGCCGCCGGGATCGGGTCCTTCGCGCGGTGCGGTGTCGAGCCGTGCCCGCCGGCGCCGCGGACGGTCACCTTCAGCACGCCGGACGCCGCCATCATCTGCCCGGGCCGGGAGGCGAACAGCCCGGCCGGCAGCATCCCCGAGATCACATGCAGCGCGTACGACGCATCCGCGCGCCGGCCCGCTGCATCGAGAATCCCTTCCTCGATCATGCGCAGTGCGCCGTCGTGGCCCTCCTCGCCTGGCTGGAACATGAACACGACGTCACCGGCGAGATCCTGCTGTCGACCTGCCAATGCGGTCGCCGCACCGACGAGCATCGCCGTGTGCAGATCGTGCCCGCAGGCATGCATCGCGTCGCCGTCGGCGGTGAAGTCCAGGCCGGTCCGCTCGACCAGAGGCAGGGCGTCCATGTCGCCGCGCAGCAGCACGACAGGCCCCGGCCGGCCACCACGCAGGACGGCGGTGACCGAGGTGGAGGACCGACCAGTGCTGAGCTCGAGCGGCAGACCGTCGAGTGCGCCGAGCACGAGGTCCCGAGTGCGCGGGAGGTCCAGGCCGACCTCGGGGACCCGATGCAGCTGGCGGCGCAGTTGGACCAGATCGTCCTGCATGGCGGTGAGGTCGATGCTCATGGGCCCATCATGGCGGCATGAGCGTCGACCTGAACGCCGACCTGGGTGAGGGCTTCGGTATCTGGACCCTGACCGAGGATGACGCGCTGCTCGACGTCGTGACCAGTGCCAACGTCGCGTGCGGCTTCCACGCCGGCGATCCGAGGGGTCTGCGGCGCGTCTGCGCGGGTGCGGCGGCGCGCGGGGTGGCGGTCGGTGCGCAGGTGTCCTACCGCGACCTGGTCGGCTTCGGGCGGCGGTTCATCGACGTCGAGTCAGAAGAGCTGGAAGCCGAGGTCATCTATCAAGTGGGCGCTCTCGATGCGCTCTGCCGGGTCGAAGGCACCCGGGTCAGCTATCTCAAGCCGCACGGCGCGCTGTTCGCTGCCTGCTCGACGCACCCGGCGCAGGGGGCGGCGGTCGGGCGCGCGGCGACTGCGCTCGACCTGCCGGTGCTGTGCGCAGCGGGTTCGTCGTTCGCCGGCTCGCTCGGCGGACGGGCGGTGCCCGAGGCGTTCGTCGACCGGGCCTACGGGCCGACCGGAGCGCTCGTGCCGAGATCGGAGCCTGGCGCCGTCCTGCACGACCCGGACGTGGTGGTGGCCCGCGCCGTGCGGCTGGCGCAGACCGGCGAGGTTGTCGCTGTCGACGGCTCGGTGCTGCGCCTCGCGCTGCGTTCGCTGTGCTTGCACGGGGACACACCGGGTGCCGCCGGCCTGGCCCGGCAGGTCCGGACCGCGTTGACCGGCGCCGGCGTCGAGCTGCGCGCCTTCACATGAACCTGCGCTGGTACGGCGACCGGGCGCTGCTGTTCGACACCGCGTCGCCGCTCGGGTTCGGTTCGGCCGTGCGGCTGGCGGCCCCCATCGGGCTCATGGACGTCGTGCCGGGGCCGGCCTCGGTCCTGGTCTGCTTCAACAAGCCGGCGGAGGCCCGCGCTGCGTTGGAGGGGCTGCGAAGCCTGCGGCCGGTCGAGGCAGCTCTGGCATTGCAGACCGAGGTCGTACTTCCGATCGTGTACGACGGAGCCGACCTCGACGACGTCGCTGCTGCGACGGGATGCTCGGTGGCACAGGTGGTCTCGCGGCACAGCACGGGGAGCTACCTGGTCGCGGTCACCGGTTTCGCGCCGGGCTTCGGCTACCTCAGCGGCCTCGATCCGGTGCTGCACCTGCCGCGCCGGGCCGAGCCCCGGACCGTCGTACCGGCTGGCTCGGTGGCGATCGCCGACCGCTGGACGGGGGTCTACCCGGTGGCGAGCCCGGGCGGGTGGCACCTGCTCGGTCGCACAGCTGAGGTCCTGTGGGACCTCGACCGCGACCCACCCGCCCTGCTGCAACCGGGTGTCCGGGTCCGGTTCGAGTCGGGCCGATGATCCTGGTCCTCGACCCGGGTGCCCGCACGCTCGTGCAGGACCTCGGCCGACCGGGCCTGGCCCATCTCGGGGTCGGGCCGAGCGGAGCCGCCGACCCGTTGGCGCTGTGTCGGGCCAATGGGCTCGCCGGCAATGTTGCCGGCGCGGCCGCGCTTGAGGTGCTGCTCGGCGGCCTGGTGCTGGAGGCGCTCGCACCCACCGTCGTGGCGGTGGCGGGCGCCGATTGCTCAGTGCCGCCGGTCGTCAGCTTGCGAAGCGGGGAGGTGCTGCGGCTGGGGCAGCCTTCGGACGGGCTGCTGACCTACCTCGCCGTCGCTGGCGGCTTCGACGTGCCGGGCGTGCTCGGGAGTCGCTCTACCGACACCCTCGGCCGGGTCGGTCCGCCACCTGTCCGGACCGGCGACCTGCTCCCGATAGGCCGCGCTGTCCGGTGGGTCGACCCGCTCGAGCTCGCGCCGAGGTTGGTCATGCCCGGCGCCGGTCCGGTCGTGGTGCGGGTCCACCCCGGACCGCGACCGGAGTGCTTTGACGACGGGCTGGCCGCGGTCTGCCGGGCGACCTGGACCGTCTCGGCCAGCGCCGACCGGACCGGCGCGCGGCTCGACGGGCCGGCCCTGCCCCGGCGTACGGCGGAGGCGGAGCCTGAGGGGCTGGTGCTCGGTGCGGTGCAGGTGCCGCCACACGGCCGGCCGATCGTGCTGCTCGCCGACCGTCCGGTCACCGGTGGTTACCCGGTCGTGGCGGTCGTCCACGCCGACGATGTGCGGCTCGTCGCGCAGTCGCGGCCGGGAACGGTGCTGCGGTTCGTGCCGGTCCGGTAGGCGACCGGCCGGTTGCCGCGGCGCTGCAACGCCTGAGCCACAGCCAAACCGGGGACGGCCGGCCCACACCTTGCTGGTGCGGGCCGGCCTGGTCAATCAGCCGCCGCTGGCGGCGCCAAAGATGTCCTGGTCCAGACCGCCTAGGTTGGGGCACGTGTCAGCGGTGAACGGGGCTGTCGCGCCCCGGCACTGCTTGACGTCGAACCCTTGGCCGCCGCTGAAGCGCGGGTCGCCCCCTGCGACGACCTGACGGTTGTCGGTCCAGACGTTGTAAGCAGTGGCGCCGACCGACGAGACGTAGTTGTAGTCACCGTGGAAGGGGACCTGACGATTGCCAAACATCTCGTAGTCCGGATTTTGCGAGACGACGTTGAGCTGGCTGACCGACCAAGTCCCGCCGCCGTTCTGGGAGACCGCGCCGTAGGTGTCGAGGCCGTTGGCGCTCGCCCGATGGAAGCCGGCGGCGTCCTTGGCGGTGCAGTCGCCGATCGCGTTCTGCACGCTGTAGCAGGTGTCGTTGCGGCTGTCGTGCCACAGCGCGTGCAGATAGCCGCCGTCGGCGTTGATGTCCGGGAAGAGTTGGTGCCCCACGCTGACGTCGCTGATCAGCGACGGCTGGGTCCAGCTCGCGCCGCCATTGGTGGTCTTGGTGAGGTAAACCCCGCCCTGGCCGACCATCAGGGTGCCGTTGACAGCTGCCGGCGCCGAGTTGTACGTCGACGTCGAGGGCACTGCGCCCGGCTTGGTGGCGTCGAAGACGGCGTACAACGTCTTGGGGTCACCGCTGGGGTCGGCGGTCACCCGGACCGACGAGTCGTGCCGGAAGAAGGTGAAGCCGCTCGTGCAGGCGAACGGACCGGAGCCACAGTCCCGGGAATCACCGTTGGACGCGGTGCCGGCCTCGCCGGCAGGACCATCGGCGGCGGCGTATGCGCTGTCGTGCGCGGCGGCTGCAGCGGCTGCCGTGCCGGCGGTGTCGGCGGCGTCGAAGGAGTCGAAGGTCGTCGCGATCGCGGGCTTGGTAAACGTCGCCCCGCCGTCGCTGGACTTCACGAACAGGACGGCGTCGTTGGCGTGTCCCCGGATTGATTGTAACTGGCGCCAGGTGACGTAGACAGTGCCGTCGCTGGTGACGGCGATGTCGGCGAACTGGTTGTCTTTGACTCCGGTCGAGAGCTTGACCTGCCCGCTGAACGTCTTGCCGTGGTCGGTCGAGCGGGTGAACTCGATCTCATTGTTGCCCTGACCTTGAAACAGGCTCCAGGCGGCGTAGACGTTGCCCTTGCGGGTGCTCGTCGTGCCCCGGTCGACCCCGATGGACGTCTTGTCGTTGAAGCGGCCGTTCACGGCCGGTGTCCCCTGGCCGACGATCACGGTCCGGACGTAGTGGGCGGCGTGCTGGTCGTAGGTCGCCACCCAGACGGAGCCGTTCTGTGGCTTGTCCCGATTGAATGCGTTCCCCATGTAGAAAAGGTTGCCGCTGGAATCCCATTCCTGGACGGGGTCTCCGGCGTTGACGATCCCCTGCTGGTGCAACGGGCTGGCCTTGCCCTCAGCCGAGTCGTCGGTGGGATAGCCGGGCAGCAAGGAGTCGGTCCAGTCCGCGCCACCGTTGATGGAGCGGTAGAAGCCGGTCCACGTCCCGCCCGCCCCAGGCACCGTGCAGTAGTCGTTCGCGCCGGCCACAATGTTGCTGGTCTTCGTCGGGTCGATGGCGGTCGACGGCTCGTTCTGCTGACGACGATTGGTTCCGCACAGGCGGATGGCATCGGTGTCGGTGATCGTGGCGCCGTTGGCCTTGCTGTACGCCGCGTCGGTGGTGACCGCGCTGTCGCCGTTGGCAGCTCCCGCACTGGGGGTGCTGGCTGCGACGAGTGCGGTCGCGAGGGCGACGGCTCCGGCTGCAGCGAGTGCGAGCTGCCCCCTGCGATGTGACGGGGTGGGAGATGTGGACATGTGGGTCCCCTCGCTCGGGTGCTCCGGCAGGGGTGCCCGCCGGGGCTGGTGGTCGGCAGATGGGCCGACTCCTCGGAACGTAGCCTCTCGATCCGATCAGGTCGATCGCCCGGGTCGACGGCATTTAGTAGCCGACTGCCCGCCCGGACACCGCACGGTCGTCGCTGGCACCTTCGAGCGCGCTGTCCCGGACGGTGATGACGTGCGCATGCCCGAAGTTGTAGCCCGTCGGCTGGCTGACGACGCTGTGGCCACGGGCGGTCAGGCCGTCGGCCCAGCCGGCCGGCGCGCCCTGCTCGAGGTCGACCTGTACCCGGCCGCGCTCATTCCAGGTGTCGAAGCCGCCGCCGCCGCGCCCGGACAACACCCATCGTGGCGCCGACATCGCCTGGCCCACGGACTGTCCGGCAGCAAGCAGCCGGGCCAGCAGCTGCAGCAGGATCTGCGGCTGGCTGTCTCCACCCTGCGTGCCGAGCACCGAGTGCAGCTGGAGGTCCGGCGTCGTGACGAGCGCGGGTGACAGCGTGTGCGGCGGCCGACGCCCTGGGCCGTACTCCGCTGGATGCCCCGCCTGGAGACTGAAGCCGATGCCACGGTTCTGCAGGAAGATTCCGGTTGCCGGCTCGACGATGAGACTGCCGAAACCGGCGGCATTGGACTGGATGAGTGACACCCCACACCGGTCCGCATCGACCGCCGTCAGGTGAATGGTGCCGCCGGGCCGGTAGCTGTCGCCGAGCTCGAGCGCCCGGTCCGGGTCGATCCGGTCGGCCCGGGGCCCCAGCCGGGCCGGGTCCAGAAAGGCCTGCCCATCTGCGTTCTCGTGCAGCACCTCCACCCGGTCGTACGCCGTGACGCGCGCGGCCTCGACGAGCAGGTGCGCCCACAGCGGGTCGTCGGGATCGCCCGGCAGCCCGAGCCGGTCGGCGACCCAGGCGGCGGCGAGGGTCAGATAGCCTTGCGAGTTGGGTGGAACGGTCCACAGCACCTGCCCCCACGCCTGGGTCCGCAAGGGCGTGACCCAGTCGGCGAGCGGTGCGGCGAGGTCCTGCGGCGCGAATTCCCCGGCTCCCAGGTCGAGCAGCCCTTCGCCGAACTCCCCGCCGTAGAAGCCGTCGCGGCCGCCGGCGACGACCGCACGAAGTGCCCGCGCGACCCCGGGACGGCGTACGACGTCTCCGGGGCGAAGCGGACCCCCGTGGGCGGGCGTGAACTGCTCGGCACCGGACCGGTCGGCGATCCGCGCGACAGCACCGGCCAGGCCCGGAGTTGCTGGGAAACCGTCTGTGGCGTAATCGATCGCGGGCCCGAGCACGTCGGCCAGCGGCAGCCGGCCGAGCTCGGCGTGCAGGGCGAGCCAGCCATCGACGCAACCGGGCACCGGCACCGAGCGCACGTCGTCGTGCATCGGCATCGCGCGGTGACCCTGGGCTCGCAGGCGAGCCGGATCAGCGCCGGAACCGGCCCGACCGCTGCTGTTCAGGGCCAGTGGGGGTTTGCCGGCGCGGCTGACCAGCGCGAACAGATCCCCACCCAGCCCGCACATCTGCTGCGTTGTGACGGTCAGCACCGCGCTCGTGGCGATGGCCGCGTCGACCGCGCTGCCACCGTGCCGCAGCACACTGACGCCGGCCTGGGCAGCGAGATGGTCGACTGCGCAGACCATCCCGGCCGGTGCGTACGTCGAGGCAGTGGCAACCATGTGAGCAACGTAGCCTTGCAATGGTCGACCCTCGAGGAGGACGCCGTGTCCACGTTGCTCAGCCTGCTGCTCCTGACCTTCATCCTCGGCTTGGTCGCGACTGCCGGCGTGGCGGTCCTGTGCGTCTGGGGAGTGCGGCGGCTGGGCCGCGCCACCCGGGCCCGGCTCGCTGCCGTCGAGCGCCCCATCCGCCAACCAGTTCTTGCCCTCCCGCCCAGCCGCGGCCTCGTCGAGGTACGGGCCTGGTTGCCCGGCCCGGCGCGGCAGGTGACCGCCGTGCGTCGGGACCTCGGCCGGGACGTCGCCGCAGCCGTCCGTGCGGTCCGGGCCGGGCGCACCGCGGGCCGTCCCGTGGAGGAGCTGGTGCCGCTCACCTCCCGCCTACGCCGGGCCGCGGCCGAGCTCGATCTCGACCTGTCCGTGATCGCCGGCGAGCCCGACGCGGTCGGTCGGGGAGACCTGCTGGCGGCCGAGGGAGAGCGGATCGCAGTCCTGCGCCGGTCGTGCTCGCAGCTACGCCGGGCCGTGCTGCTGGCCGGTTCGGCGACGAGCGGGGCACAGCTGCCGCGGCTCGTCGGCGAGGTCGATGACGAGCTGGTCCGGTTGGGGCTCTGGGCGCAGGCGCACGACGAGTTGCTCGGCCGCCACCGGCGCTAGCTCAGGTCGGGTGGACGAGTCCCTCGCTGGCCAGCCAGTCCAGGCGCCGCAGGATGACACCCTCACGCATCGCCCATGGGCAGATCTCCACCCGTTGCAGGCCAAAGGCCAGCATCACCTCGTGCGCGACGACGGCCCCGGCGAGCAGCTGCGCGGCCCGGTTCGCGGAGACACCTGGCAACCGGGCGCGATCGACGGTCCGCATTGAGCTGAGCATGTCCACGATCCGCTCCACGCCGGTGAGGGTGAGCTTACGTGGCACGAGCTGCCCACGGTCGTAGGGAGCGGCCCCGTCGAGCCGGGCCAGCGAGCGAAAGGTCTTGGAGGTCGCGACGGCCCGATCTGCCACGCCGGCTGCCTGCACCGAGGCGACGACCTCGTCCAGCACGGCGCGCACATGGATCCGCAGGTCGGCGACCGTGGCCCTGCTCGGCGGGTCTCCCGGCAACCGGTCCCGGGTGAGCCGGCCGGCACCCAGCGGGACCGAGAGCGCAACCTCCGGGAGTTCGTCTCGTCCGCAGGCGATCTCGAGCGAGCCGCCGCCGATGTCAAGGCTGAGGAGCCGTCCGGCGCTCCAGCCGAACCAGCGCCGCACGGCCAGAAAGGTCATCGCAGCCTCGTCCTTGCCCGGCAGCACGAGCAACTCGACGCCGGCCTCGTCGCGGACCGCCGCGAGGACTTCGGCCGAGTCGGTGGCGTCGCGGACAGCCGAGGTAGCGAACGCGACCAGGTCTTCGACCTCCTCCTCGCGGGCAGCCTCCTGCGCGGCCTTCACGGCCTGCACGAGCAGGCCTCGGCCGCGTTCGCCGAGCGAGCCGTCGGGTTGCAGCAGCTCGGCGAGGCGCAACTCGTCCTTATGGCTGCGCACCGGATCCGGATGGGAACCCGGGTGGGCGTCGACGACCAGCAGGTGGACCGTGTTCGAACCGACGTCGAGCACCCCGAGCCTCATACGGGCACGATAGTGCGCTCAGCTCGGGCCGCTGCGCTCCACCGCTCGGCTCATCAACTCGATCTGGATGTCGCGTCCCGGGTGCTCGTGCCACACCCCGTCCAGGTCCAGATCCCACCGCCGTATGTCGGCGGCGCTCAGCCGGTCGAGCAGAGCGGTGAGCTGGGCCTTGACCGCGGGATCCTTGACCCGGACGAGGGTCTCGACCCGACGGTCGAGATTGCGGTGCATCAGGTCGGCGCTGCCGAGCCACAGCTCCGGGTCACCGCCGTTGGCGAAGGAGATGACCCGCGAATGCTCGAGGAACCGACCGAGGATGCTGCGCACCGTGACCGTCTCGGAGAGCCCGGGCGCCCCTGGTCGCAGCGAGCAGATGCCCCGGACGGTCAGCTCGATCGGCACCCCCGCCCGGCTTGCGACGTACAGCGCGTCGATGACCCGCTCGTCGACGATGCTGTTGGCCTTGATGCGGATGCCCGTGGGCCGGCCCGCCTCGGCGTTGCGGGTCTCCCGCTCGATGCGCTCCACGATGCCGATCCGGATGCCGTGCGGCGCGACGAGCAGGTCGCGGTACTCGGTCTGCAGGCTGTAACCGGTCAGCGCGTTGTAGAGGTCGGTCAGGTCGGCGCCGATGTCGGGATCGGCAGTGAACAGGCCGAGGTCCTCATAGAGCCGGGCTGTACGCGGGTGGTAGTTGCCGGTCCCGATGTGGGCGTAGCGGCGCAGGCCGCCCTTCTCCTGCCGGACCACCAGCGCGGTCTTGCAGTGCGTCTTGAGCCCGAGCAGGCCGTAGGCGACGTGACAGCCCGCTCGCTCCAGCGCACGGGCCCACCGGATGTTGGCTTGTTCGTCGAACCGCGCGGTGATCTCGATGACGACGACCACCTGCTTGCCGGCCTCCGCGGCGTCGATGAGCGCGTCCACGACGGGGGAGTCACCGGAGGTCCGGTAGAGGGTCTGCTTGATGGCCAGCACTGCGGGATCGGCCGCAGCCTGCTCGAGGAAACGCTGGACGCTGGTGGAGAAGGAGTCGTAGGGATGGTGCACGAGGATGTCGCCCTCGCGCAGCGCGGCGAACATGTCCGCGGCCTGCTCACCGTCGGCCAGCCGGGGGTGCGTCGACGGCACGAAGGCGTCGTCTTTGAGGTCCGGCCGATCCGCGGCATACAACTCGTGCAGCGAGGCAAGCGCCAACAGACCCGGCACCATCACGACGTCGTCGAGGGTCACGTCGAGCTCGCGGACCAGCAGGTCCAGCACGTGCGGGTCCATCTGCTCGCCGATTTCGAGGCGTACGACGGGGCCGAAGCGCCGTTGCGACAGCTCGCGTTCGAGCGCCTGCAGGAGGTCCTCGTCGCGATCCTCCTCGACCTCGACATCGGCGTTCCGGGTGATCCGGAAGGCGTGGTGGCCGATGACCTCGAGGCCGGGGAACAGCTGCTGGAGATGGACCCCGATCAGGTCCTCCAGCGGGAGGTAGAGCGACTTGCCCGGCTCACCACTGACCTGCACGAAACGGGCGACGTTGTTGGGCACCTTGACCCGGGCGAAGCGCTCGGCGTCGTTGTGCGGGTCGCGCACCAGGACCGCGAGATTGAGTGACAGGCCGCTGATGTAGGGGAACGGGTGGGCCGGATCGACCGCGAGCGGGGTGAGTACCGGGAAGATCTGCTCGCGGAAGTACTGGTGCAGGCTGCTCTGCTGGGCCGGGTCGAGGTCGTCCCAGCACAGCAGCGCGATACCGCTTTCGGCCAACGCCGGCTGCACCTCGTCGCGGAAACAGCGGGCGTGCTCCTGGGCGAGTTCGCGTGCCTGCTCGCGGATCAACGTGAGCTGCTGGCGGGTGCCGAGACCGTCGGCGCTGCGCAGGCCGAGCCCGGTCTCCTGCCGGCGGATCAACCCGGCAACACGCACCATGAAGAACTCGTCGAGATTGCTGGCGAAGATGGCGATAAATTTCGAACGCTCCAGGAGCCGGGCCGCTGGGTCCTGCGCCAGGGTGAGCACCCGCCGGTTGAAGCCGAGCCAGGACAACTCACGGTTTAAGAACCGGTCGCCCGGCAACTCGACCGGTCGTTGCTGGTCCGCGCCGTCGGGGGTCACCCTTTCGAGTGTGCACCAGCAAGGTGAACGCCGCTCGCGCCGCGGCTCACGAGCACGCCGTCCTTCCAGACCTGCTCGACCCGCCCGGCGTAGTCGGCCAGGTCGAGCGGGTCACCGGACACCACAACGAGATCGCCGCGCTTACCCGGGGCGAACGTGCCGAGCTCGTCGTCGAGCTGCATCAGCCGGGCTGCTTCGAGGGTCGCCGCCCGCAGCGCCCCGGCCGGGCCCAAGCCGGCGTCCGACATGAGCTGCAGTTCCTGCAGATTGGTCCCGTGCGGGCTGACCGGGCAGTCGGTGCCCATCGCCACCGGCACCCCCGCCGCAACGGCCATCCGCATCGAGTCGGCGGCCCGCGAAGCGGCGTCCCTGGCCTTGTCGAGCACCCCCGGCGGCAGCTGCATGCCGCCCTCGGCGGCGGCGATGACCCCGCGTGCCGCGAGCAACGTCGGCACCAGCCAGGTGCCCCGCTCGACCATCAGCGCGACGGCGTCCTCATCCAGGAACGACCCGTGGTCGATCGACCTGACCCCTGCCCGGACGGCGTTGCGCACCCCGTCGGCGGCGTGGCAGTGCGCCATCACCCAGCGGTTGGCCGCCGCCGCCTCCTCGACGATGGCGGTGAGCTCGTCGAGCCGCAGCTGGGCGAGATGGGCATCGGTGTTGGGTGACAGCACGCCGCCGGAGGCTGCGACCTTGATCCCGTCGGCGCCGGCCCGGATCAACTCGCGGACAACGCGCCGCAGGTTCTCCGGACCGTCGACGGTGCCCGCGGGTCGGCCGGGGTGCGCGACGAACGACGGGTTGTGGCCGCCACAGAGCTCCCAGTCGTCGGCGTGCCCGCCGGTCTGGGCAATCATCGAGACGGTGATGCGCAGTCGCGGACCGGGCACGATCCCGCGTTCGACGGCGGCCTTGACCCCGGCGTCGGCGCCCCAGGCGTCACGGACGGTGGTGATGCCGAGGTCGAGGGTGGTCCGCAGGTTCTGCACGGCGTAGAAGAACTGCAGCGAGAACGGGTCGGAGAGCGCCTTCAGCGGGTCGAACGAGGCCATCGCGACGTGTGTGTGGCAGTCGAACATCCCCGGCAGCAGCGTCTTGCCGGTGACGTCGATCGCCTCGTCGCCGTCGAGCCCGGGGCCGACGTCGACGACCAGGCCGTCCTCCAGCACCAGGTCTGCCGCCTGCACGGTCAGGCCCTCCGGATCGAACACGCTCCCGCCGCTGAACAGGGTCCTCGTCATCGGGCCACCCTGCCCCATCCGGCGCCATCAGTCGCGTACGACGGTCCAGCGGGCCAGCAGGAAGCCCGGCTCGTCGTACAGCAGCGAGGCCAGGGTGAGGCGGGCGGGCGAACCCAGTGGCTCGGTCAGCAGCTGCGGCCCGGCGCCGACCAGGACCGGTGCGGTCGTGGTGCAAAGATCATCGACCAGCCCGGCCTGGACGAAACTGGTGAGCAGCTGCGGCCCGCCCTCGCACAGCAGCCGGTGCAGGCCGCGGGCGTGCAGCGCTGCCAGCAGGGCAGTCGGCCCCTCCTGGACGCGGAGCACCTCGATGTACGGCCGGTCCGGCACCTCCACCCCTTCGGGGACCGCGAGCAGCACCGGCTCCTCACCGGTCAGCAGGCTGGATCCGGGGTCGAGCCGGCCGGTGCGGCTGACCACGACCAGCGGCGTCTGCGGCGACCTGCCGTGCGCCGCCCGCCAAGCCGCCGCCGCCGGCCGGTGCCGGACCCGCCCGTAGTCCTCGCTGCGGGCGGTGCCGGCCCCCACCAGCACCGCGTCGGCGACGGTGCGCAGGGCCCGGAAGACGGCCAGGTCGGCGGGACCGCCGAGCGGCTTGGACGTCCCGTCGACGGCGATGCTGCCGTCCAGGGCGAGGACGAAGCCACCGCACAGGGACGGGCCCGGGACGTCGTACAGGTCGGGGAGGTCGTCGGCGGTGACCCCTCGCGCCTCGGGCAGCAACAGCCTCATCAACGATCATCCTTTCCCCTGCAGGTGGACCAGCATCGTGCCGTCTTGGGCGCCTGGGGTCACTTCCCCCGTGGCGGTTGTTCCCAGAGTTCAAGCAGGTCACACGACGGGGAACGTGCGCCACTGCGCCCTCCCGCCCGGAGGCGACCGCTCAACCCCGGCCCCGTTCCGCCGATGTCACCTCCGACGGGCTTGTCAACGTTGCCCGCGACATCGAGATTGGTGGATCGGCATGCCGCGTGCCCGCTGGTTGGCGGTCGTGCTGGCGCTGACCGCGGCCGTCACCGCATGCAACGGGGGCGCCCGGTCGAGCAAGGACCAGGCAGCGGTCAGCCATCCACCGAGCGGCCCCTCCTGGGCTCCCGAGCCGGCCACGCAACGCGGCCTGACGACCCTCGCCCAGCCGATCGCCGGCAAGCTCGGTCTGCACACGGTGTCCGGCGACGTCACGTTCTGGACCGGCGTCAACCTCGGGAGCACGACGCCGGGCCACAGCCCGGGCGAGCTGGCGATCAGCCGGCAGGACTACCGGCGCTGGTACGCCCAGATGGGCCGTCTCGGCGTCCGGGTCCTGCGGATCTACACGATCCACCCGCCGCAGATGTATGAGGAACTGCTCGCCTGGAACCGGGCCCATCCGGCCGCACCGATCTTCCTGATGCAGGGGGTCTACCTGCCGGACGAGTCCTATCTGCAGACGCACGACCTGTACGCGCCGGGGCCGACCGCAGCGTTCACGGCCGAGTTGCGGGCCGCCAGCGACGCCGTACACGGGCTCCTGAACCGCGCTGCGCTGTCCGGTCGGGCGAGTGGGCAGTGGACCGCGGACGTCTCGCCCTGGCTCGCCGCCTGGATCGTGGGCGTCGAGTTCGACCCTGTCGCCACGCTGGCCTCCGACCAGGTCAACGCCGCCGCTCCGGACCATCACGGGAGATACTTCTCGAGCGTCTCGGACCGCACCCGGTCCACCCCCACCGAGCGCTGGCTCGCTGCCCGGATGGACGAGCTCGCGACGGCCGAGGCCAAGAAGGGCCGCAGCGCACCGATCGCGTTCGTCAACTGGCCCACCACCGACCCACTGCGCCATCGCCACGAACCGCTCACTCGCGAGGACATCGTCGGGATCGACGCCGCGCACGTCCGCGCATCGACCGCCTGGCCGGGCGGCACGTTCGCGAGCTTCCACGCCTACCCCTACTACCCGGATTTCCTGCGGCACGAGCCGGTCTATCAGGCATACAAGCTCAAGGGTGTGCAGGATCCCTACGCCGGCTACCTGGCCGATCTGGCCCGGCATTTCGGGGCGATGCCGTTGATGATCACCGAGGTGGGGGTGCCGTCCTCGATCGGCTCGTCCCACCTCGGCACGATGGGCCGTGACCAGGGCGACCACTCCGAGAAGGACGCCCTCGCCATTGACGCGGCGCTCGTGCGGGTCGTCCACGATGTCGGGCTGTCCGGCGCGCTGGTCTTCTCCTGGACCGACGAGTGGTTCAAGTTCACCTGGAACACGCTGCCGCGCCAGGCCGTCGCGAACGGTGAGCGGCACTCGCTGTGGCATGACCCGCTGACCAACGAGCAGTGGTTCGGGCTGAACGCCGAGGACCCGACACCGACCGGGGTCCAGACCGTCAGCGAGTCGCGGTCCGGCGTACGACGGGTCGAGGTCGACCACGACGCCTCGTTCCTGGACGTGACCGTCCGGTTGGAGCATCCGCCCACCGAGCCGGTCCGGCTGGGCTTCGACGTCGTACCAGGTGGGCTACCGCTGCCCGGGGGCGGCAGCAGCACCGGTCAGGACGTGGCCGTCGTCGTCGACCCGCAAGCCCATACGGCCGTCGCCAGCATCCGCGGTGACCTCGACCCTGTCCTGCTCGACGGACAGCCCAAAGGCGCCGTCCCGCCGCCTGGACCGGACGGTTGGACGCTGCAGCGGATGAGCACCAACCGGCCGTTCGACCTCGACGGCAGGCATCTGCCGGCGGAGTACCTCCCGGTCGGCAACCTGCGCGAGGGGGTCTGGGACCCAACATCGCCGCTGGCGGACTCCCGGTCCACCTGGCACCTGGCTGGGAGCGTCCTGACCCTGCGGCTGCCGTGGTCCATGCTCGCAATGGGTGACCCGAGCAGTCGTACCGCGGTGCAGCCGGTAGGCGGCCTGCCCATCGCGGTGCCGGTCGAGGCGATCTCGCTGCTCGTGGACGCCGGCCCTGGTGGTTCGGCCAGCTGCTCCGTGCGCTGGGAGAAGTGGCAGCAGGCCACCTTCACCGAACGGCAGAAGCCCGGTGTCCAGCCACTCGTCGACGCGTGGGCGTCGCTCAGCCGGCCGGTCCGGTGACGCGGCCGCCCACCCGGCAGGAACGACCTCGCATGAGCACGATCAACCGCTGCTCGTCGTCACGGATCGCGACGTCGTAGGTGCCGAGCAGCCGCCCCTGGTGGACGCGGACCGCCCGGGCCGTCAGGCGGGCGCCGATCGGCGCTGGGCGGATGAACTCGGTGGAGGCCTGCGCGATGACGGCCGTGTCGTCGCTGCCGTTGCAGGCGTGGCCGAAGGCGGTGTCGGCGAGGGCGAACAGGATGCCGCCGTGGCAGTTGCCCTGCGAGTTGGCCATGTCCGGCCGGACGAGCATCGTCATCGCCGCCGCGCCGTCGGCGATGTCCCCGGGTTCGATACCGAGCAGCTGTGCGGCCCGGTCGGTGGCGCTCATCACTGCGCTGACCGCTCGCGCTGTCTCGTCTCGCCGGGCGGCCGTCGGTTCGCTCACGCAGGCACCCTACGAGCGCACGACGTGCGGCATCAGGGCGTCCGGCGGGATCTGACCGAACTGCCCGGACTGGAAGTCCTCGACCGCCTGGACGAGCTGTTCGCGGGTGTTCATCACGAACGGGCCGTACTGCGCGACCGGCTCGCGGATCGGCTCGCCGCCGAGGATGACCAGCTCCAGGCTCGGGTGCCGGTTGTCCTGGCGGTCGTCGGCCTGCACGGTGATCCGGTCGCCGACGCCGAGCACCGCGAGCTGACCGGTCTGCAGTGGCCGCCCCTCCGCACCGACCCGGCCGCGGCCGGACAGCACGTAGACGAGGGCATTGAAGCGCGGCTCCCATGGCAGCGACAGCTGGGCGCCGGGGGTCACCGAGGCGTGCACGAGCGAGATCGCGGTGCGGGTCGAGCCCGGCCCGCGGTGCCCGGCAACGTCGCCGGCGATGACCCGGATCAGGGCGCCGCCGTCGGCCGACGCCAGCAACACGACCTCGCTGCTTTCGAGGTTCTGGTACGCCGGGGCCATCATCTTGTCCTTGCCCGGCAGGTTGACCCACAGCTGGAAGCCGTGAAAGGTGCCGCCACTGACGACCAGCTCGGCCGGCGGGGTCTCGATGTGCAGGATGCCGCCGCCGGCGGTCATCCACTGGGTCGCACCATCGGTGATCATCCCGCCGCCACCGTGGCTGTCCTGGTGCTGGAAGGCGCCGTCGATGATGTAGGTGACGGTCTCGAAGCCGCGGTGCGGGTGCCAACTGGTGCCCTTGGGCTCGCCGGGTGCGTACTCCACCTCGCCCATCTGGTCCATCATGATGAACGGGTCGAGCACGGCCGCATCGACGCCGGCGAAGGCGCGCCGGACCGGGAAACCCTCGCCCTCGTGGCCCTGCGGCGCGGTCGTGACGGATCGCACGGGTCGCTCCGCGTCGCCGAGGCCGGCGGCGGGCACTCGGGCGAGGGTGAGGGTGTCGGCGGTGACAGCGGGCATGGCGGGCTCCTGCGGAAAGTTGTGATTGCGGTTGCAACTATTCTGCCCAACTGGGCCGATGTCCGCAATCTTGCCCGCCGCTCGTGTCACGCTGGCAGCATGCTGCGCCGCCTCTCCCCCGCCGGGCTCGCCCTCGCCGTCGCCATCGTCCTGCCGTTGGCCACCGTCGCCGCCCCAGCGCACGCGGCTGTCCCGACGCCGATCAAGGTCCTCACCATCGTGGAGGAGAACCACGCCGAGGGCTCCGCGCTGCTGGGCATGCCGTGGCTGGCCTCGATGGCCCGCAGCTACGGCTACGCCCGCTCCTGGCAGGCGGTGACCCACCCGTCGCTGCCGAACTACCTGGCGCTCGCCGGCGGCTCGTCGTACGCCGTGACGAACGACGCCGGTCCGGCCGCGCACCCGATCGGGGGCTCAAGCGTGTTCGGGCAGGCGCTGTCGCACGGCAAGACCGCGAAGACCTACGCCGAGGGGATGTCGGTCAACTGCGGGACGACCGGCACCAGTCGGTACGCCGTGAAGCACAACCCCTGGGCCTACTTCGCGAGCGGGGCCGAGCGGCCCAACTGCCGCCGGTGGGATGTCCCGTCCGGCACGACGACGGCCGGCAACCTGCGGCACGACATCGACGCCGGCACGCTGCCCACCGTCGGGCTGCTCGTGCCGGACCTGTGCCATGACGCGCACGACTGTTCGCTGGGCACTGCCGACAGCTGGCTCAGGAGCTGGCTCGCGGTCGTCATGCGCGGGCCGGATTACCGCGCCGGCCGGCTCGCGATCGTGGTGACCTTCGACGAGGACGACACGTCCGGGCCCAACACGGTGCTGACCGTCGTCATCTCGCCGCGCACCGCACATGTCGTGAGTTCGGCGGCGTTTTCGCACTACTCGTGGACGCGATACGCCGCCGAGCTGTCCGGCACGCCCCCCCTGCGCGCCGCCGCGACGGCCAGGTCGATCCGGAGCACCTTCCACATCTAGGGGATGCTTGCCGCTCCCGATCGAGGAGCCCGCCCGTGGACGCGCCCGTCCTGCGCTCAATCTGCGACCCCGGCAGCGAGGTGTTCGCCGGCAACGCCGCCACCACCCGGGCTCTGGTCGAGCAGCTGCGCAGCACCCTCGGCACGGCCGCGCTCGGCGGCCCCCAACGCTCGCGCGAACGCCACGTCGCCAGGGGCAAGTTGCTGCCCCGCGAACGCGTCGAGGCCCTGCTCGACCGCGGCAGCGCGTTCCTGGAGCTCAGCCCCCTTGCAGCGCACGGCATGTACGACGGGGAAGCGCCCGGAGCCGGCATCATCACCGGCATCGGGCGGGTGGCCGGGCGTGAGTGTGTCGTCATCGCCAACGATGCGACAGTCAAGGGCGGCACCTACTACCCGATGACGGTCAAGAAGCACCTGCGCGCGCAGGAGATCGCCCTGCAGAACCGACTCCCCTGCCTGTATCTCGTTGATTCCGGCGGGGCGTTCCTGCCCAAGCAGGACGAGGTCTTCCCCGACCGGGAGCATTTCGGCCGGATCTTCTACAACCAGGCCACGATGAGCGCGCAGGGCATCGCCCAGGTCGCGGCTGTGCTGGGTTCCTGCACGGCCGGCGGCGCCTACGTCCCGGCGATGAGCGACGAGGCGGTCATCGTCCGCGACCAGGGCACGATCTTCCTCGGCGGCCCACCGCTGGTGAAGGCCGCGACCGGCGAGGTGGTCACCGCCGAGGACCTCGGTGGCGGGCTGCTGCACAGCCGGACGTCCGGTGTCACCGACCACCTCGCCGACGACGACGCGCACGCCCTGCGGATCGTCCGCGCCATCGTCGGCACGCTCGCCCCCCGCGCGCCGCGACCCTGGGAGGTCGAGCCCACCGAGGAGCCGGCGCTCGACCCCGCAGAGCTGTACGGCGTCGTGCCGGCTGACCCCAGGACGCCGTACGACGTGCGTGAGGTCGTCGGCCGGCTCGTCGATGGCAGCCGGTTCCACGAATTCAAGGCGGAGTACGGCGCGACGCTGGTCTGCGGGTTCGCCCGCATCCACGGCCATCCGGTCGGCATCGTCGCCAACAACGGCGTGCTGTTCAGTGAGTCGGCGATGAAGGGCGCGCATTTCGTCGAGCTCTGCGACCAGCGGCAGGTGCCACTGGTGTTCCTGCAGAACATCACCGGTTTCATGGTCGGCCGCGAGTACGAAGCCGGTGGCATCGCCAAGCACGGCGCGAAGATGGTCACCGCGGTCGCTTGCGCGCGGGTGCCGAAGCTGACCGTGGTGATCGGCGGGTCGTTCGGCGCCGGCAACTACTCGATGTGCGGGCGGGCCTATTCGCCCCGGCTGCTGTGGATGTGGCCGGGCGCACGGATCTCGGTGATGGGCGGCGACCAGGCGGCGTCGGTGCTGTCGACGATCCGCCGGGATGCGATCGAGACCGACGGCGGGACCTGGTCGGCTGCGGACGAGGAGGCGTTCAAAGAGCCGGTGCGCGCGCAGTATGAGGATCAGGGCAATCCCTACTACTCGACCGCGCGCCTGTGGGACGACGGCGTCATCGACCCGCTGGACACCCGCACGGTGTTGGGCCTGGCCCTCTCGGCGGCCGCCAACGCGCCGCTGGAACCGGTCCGGTACGGCGTCTTCCGGATGTAGGTGTGTCGCCTAGGGTGCGGGTCGTGTTCGACACCGTGCTCGTAGCCAACCGGGGCGAGATCGCGGTGCGCGTGCTGCGGACGCTGCGGGCCATGGGGATCAGGTCGGTCGCGGTCTACAGCGACGCCGATGCAGGGGCCCGGCACGTGCGCGAGGCCGACCTCGCCGTGCGGCTCGGCCCGGCGCCGGCCCGGGAGAGCTATCTGTCGATCGAGCGGGTGCTCGAGGCGTGCCGCCGGACCGGGGCGCAGGCCGTCCACCCGGGCTACGGCTTCCTGGCCGAGAACGCCGACTTCGCCCGGGCCTGCGCGGCCGCCGGGGTCGTCTTCATCGGCCCGTCGGTGCACGCCGTCCAGGTCATGGGCGACAAGATCCGTGCAAAGCAAGCGGTCTCGGCAGCCGGCGTGCCGGTCGTACCCGGCCGAGCCGAACCCGGGATGACCGATAGCGACCTCGTGGCCGCCGCGCAGGAGGTCGGCTTTCCGGTGCTGGTCAAGCCGTCGGCGGGCGGCGGCGGCAAGGGCATGCGGATGGTCACCGAGCCGGCCGAACTGCCCGCGGCACTCGCGTCGGCCCGGCGCGAGGCGGCCTCGTCGTTCGGCGACGACACGTTGTTTCTCGAGCGGTTCGTGCTGCGCCCCCGGCACATCGAGGTACAGGTCCTGGCCGACTCCCAGGGCACGACCGTCCACCTGGGCGAGCGGGAGTGCAGCCTGCAGCGACGGCACCAGAAGGTCGTCGAGGAGGCGCCCTCGCCGCTGCTCGACGCGGCCACCCGCGCCCGGATCGGGGCCGCAGCCGTCGAGACCGCCCGCGCCGTCGGCTACACCGGCGCCGGCACGGTGGAATTCATCGTGTCGGCGATGGCCCCCGATGAGTTCTTTTTCATGGAGATGAACACCCGGCTGCAGGTCGAGCACCCGGTCACCGAGCTGGTGACCGGCATCGACCTGGTTGAGCAGCAGGTGCGGGTGGCGGCGGGCCTGCCGTTGCAACTCACCCAGGACGAGGTCGTCCTGACCGGCCACGCAGTCGAGGTGCGGACCTACGCCGAGGACCCGGCACGCGGCTTCCTGCCGACCGGGGGGACGGTGCTGCGGCTGGAAGAGCCTGCCGGGCAGGGGATCCGGGTCGACAGCGGCCTGTTGTCCGGCAGCGTCGTCGGCAGCAACTACGACCCGATGCTCAACAAGGTCATCGCCTGGGGCCCGGACCGCGCGACCTCGCTGGCCCGGCTCGATCGGGCTTTGGCTGAGCAGGTGGTGCTCGGGGTCGGCACCAACACGGCGTTCCTGCGGGCGCTGCTGGCCCATCCGGACGTGCAAGCTGGGCGGCTCGACACCGGGCTGGTGGAGAGGCATCTCGACGATCTCGTGACCGCTGAGGTGCCCTTCGAGGCGCTCGCCGTCTACGCCCTGCGCGAGCTGCTCGGTCTCGGCGGCCCCGATCCATGGGACATGCCGACGGGGTGGCGCCCGGCCGGTCCGGCGCCGCTCACGTGGCGGCTCGCGTTGCCGGGCGGCGGCACCGCCGAGCTGAGCCTGCTCGGCGACCAGCTCGTCGTCGACGGCGCGGCGCCCCGCACCTGCACCGCGTCGTCCGACGGGGCGGATGTCCTGCTGACCGTCGACGGCACGACCAGCCGCTGGGCCGCCGCCGCCGACGGGGGGACCGTCTGGGTCGGCTCGGCCGGCGGGGCCTGGGCGCTGTCAGAGCAGGTCCGCACGCTGCGCGAGCAAGTCGCCGGTGCGCACGACGGTGAGGTCCGCAGCCCGATGCCCGGCAGCGTCATCGCGGTGCAGATCGCGAACGGCCAGCAGGTCACCACCGGGCAGGCCCTGGTGCTGGTGGAGGCGATGAAAATGGAGCACACCCTGAGTGCGCCGCACGACGGCACTGCACTTCTGCACGTCCGGCTCGGCGAGCAGGTCGCCGTCGACCAGCTGCTCGTGCAGGTGACCCCGTGACCCCGCTGGACGGGCTGCCCGACCGGGTCACCGTCTACGAGGTCGGCCCGCGCGACGGCTTGCAGAACGAGCCGAATGTCGTGCCCGTTGAGGTGAAGGCTGAATTCGTCCGCAGATTGCTTGCCGCCGGGCTCCGGGCCGTCGAGACGACCAGCTTCGTGTCGCCGAACTGGGTGCCGCAGCTCGCCGACGCCGAGCAGCTGCTGGCCGTGCTCGGCGCCGCGCCGCCCGGCGTCCGGCTGCCGGTGCTCGTCCCGAACCAACGCGGGCTCGACCGGGCGATCGCCGCCGGGGTGCGCGAGATCGCCGTCTTCGCAAGCGCTACCGAGGCGTTCGCGAGCAGGAACCTCAACCGCACCGTCGCCGAGTCGCTGGCGATATTCCGCCCGGTCGTCGACCATGCCCGGTCGGAGGGCCTGGCGGTGCGCGGCTACCTGTCGATGTGTTTCGGCGACCCGTGGGAAGGCGCTGTCGAGCCGGCCGTCGTCGCCGGTCATGCGCGCACACTGTTCGACATGGGCATTGGTGAGCTCTCGCTCGGCGACACGATTGGGGTCGCCACCCCCGGCCAGGTGGTGGCGCTGCTATACGCCCTGGCCCAGCAGGGAGTGACGGCCGACCGGCTGGCTGTGCACTTCCACGACACCTACGGCCAGGCGCTGGCCAACACCCTGATCGCCCTGCAGCACGGCGTCACCGTCGTCGACGCCGCCGCCGGCGGGCTCGGCGGCTGCCCCTACGCCGAGAGCGCCACCGGCAACCTGGCCACCGAGGACCTGCTGTGGCAGCTGCACGGCCTCGGGATCGACACTGGCGTCGACCTCACCGCGTTGGTCGCGACGAGCACCTGGATGGCCGTCCAGCTCGGCCGGCCCAGCCCCTCCCGCGTCGTCCAAGCCCTGCAGAACAAGGAGACGTGATGCTCGACACCCGACTCACCGATGAGCAGCAGTCGCTGCGCAAGACCGTCGAGGAGTTCGCCCGCGAGGTCGTCGCGCCGGTCTCCTACCACCACGACGCCACCCGCACGTTCCCGTATGACGTCGTCCGGCAGATGGGCGAGATGGGGTTGTTCGGGCTGCCATTTCCTGAGCAGTACGGCGGGATGGGCGGCGACTACTTCGCGCTCTGCCTGGCTCTCGAGGAGTTGGGTCGCGTCGACCAGTCCGTCGCGATCACCCTCGAGGCGGGGGTGTCGCTCGGCGCCATGCCTGTCTACCGCTTCGGGACCGAAGCGCAGAAGCAGCAGTGGCTCCCGTCACTGACCTCGGGGTCGGCGATCGGCGCCTTCGGCCTCACCGAGCCGGGCGCGGGCAGCGACGCGGGCGGCACCCGCACCACCGCCGTCCTCGAGGACGGCCAGTGGCGGATCAACGGCAGCAAAGCGTTCATCACCAACAGCGGGACGTCCATCACCTCGCTGGTCACCGTCACCGCGGTCACCGGGCAGACCAGCTCCGGCCAGAAGGAGATCAGCTCGATCCTGGTGCCGGTGCCCACCGGCGGCTTCACCGCCGGCCCGGCGTACGACAAGGTGGGATGGCACGCCTCCGACACCCACCCGCTGTCCTTCGACGACGTTCGGGTGCCCGAGGCCAATTTGCTGGGCGAGCGCGGGCGTGGCTACGCCGGCTTCCTGCACATCCTGGACGAGGGCCGGATCGCGATCGCCGCGCTGTCGGTGGGCGCCGCGCAGGGGTGTGTGGATGAGAGCGTGAAGTACGCCAAGGAGCGGGAGGCGTTCGGTCGGCCGATCGGTCAGAACCAGGGCATCGCATTCAAGATCGCCCGGATGGAGGCGCGGACCCACGTCGCCCGCACCTGCTACTACGATGCCGCCGCCAAGATGCTGGCCGGGCTGCCGTTCAAGAAGGAGGCCTCGATCGCCAAGCTGGTGGCTGGCGAGGCGGCGATGGAAAACGCCCGCGACGCCACGCAGGTGCACGGTGGCTACGGGTTCATCAACGACTATCCGGTGGCGCGGCACTATCGGGACTCCAAGATCCTCGAGGTCGGCGAGGGCACCACCGAGGTGCAGCTGATGCTGATCGCGCGCGGCCTCGGCCTCTAGCCGGCGGCTCCGTCGGGCCGGCCCGCCGACCCTCGCCCGGTCAGCTGAGCACAGCCTCCAGTGTCCCGGTCGACAGCACCACCAACTGCTGGGTGGCCCGGGTCAGCGCGACGTA